>JBBRGE010000348.1:0-2820 GCA_038241045.1 Hyphomicrobiales bacterium
CACAAGGACATGCGCTTCTCGCTGCCGAATTCGCGCATCATGGTGCATCAGCCCTCCGGCGGCTTTCAGGGCCAGGCCACCGACATCATGCTGCACGCGCAGGAAATCCTGAACCTGAAAAAGCGTCTGAACGAAATCTACGTCCATCACACGGGGCAAACCTACAAGGCGATCGAGGATGCGCTGGAGCGCGACAAGTTCCTCACCGCCGATATGGCGAAGGATTTCGGCATCGTCGACAAGGTGATCGACAAGCGCGCCGAAGATCCCGCAGCGCTCAAGATCGGTGGCTGAGAACGCTCCGACATTTCGAACCACTCAAGCGGGCGCCGGTGGCGCCCGTATTCGCGTCGGGTTCCATCGTGAACTTGCTTGACCAACCATCCGTCTCGCAACCACAATGCGGCCATATGCACGCGCCCGCGCCCCGACCGGACGCGGATAATTTCAACAGAACGTGCGAAAAAAATCGATTGCCGGGAGACGACCATGACCGTGAATTTTTCGCGCCGCCTATGGGGCGTTGTCGCTGCGTTTTCATTCACGGTCGCAATGGGCGTTGCGCAAGCCGCACCGTTCAACAAGGAAGCGGCCCTTGAGCAATGCCGCGCCTCGGTCGGCAAGCCAACCTATCAGGCCTGCAAACAGGCCGGTGGCAGCCACGATTCCTGCTTCGCCAAGGCGCGCGCCGTCGTGCAGCCGTGCTTTAAGGCAAAGATGCCGACCGCCGCGCTGTTCGATGCAACGAAAGTGTCCGCGCCGGATGCCAAGGAGGCGGCCGAGACCGCAAAGGCCGTCGCTAAACTGGCGCCGCAATCGCTGGTCGCGCCGCCGCGGTCGATCGCCGACATCGCGGCCATTCTGGATCAGCAGAAACCTGACGCAGCCAAGATCGCCGATTTGCAGAAGTCGGCGGATGCCCCTGTTCCTGCCGGGTTGAAAGGCGCCGATCTCGCCGACTTCCATTATAAGCGCGCGCAGGCCCGCGTGCTGCTCGGCCGCAGTGACTCGCTGGCCGATGCCGAAGCCGCCGTCGCCAACGGCAAGGATAGCGACTACAAGAACGAAGGCAGCCGTTACGAAACTCTATTGGCCCGCCGCCTTCGCGATACCGGAGAGAACAAGCGCGCCAATGAACTCGTTGCGAAACAAATCGCCACGTTTTCCAATCAGACAAAAGGCAAAGGCAAGCTGTTCGGCCTCTATTACAGTATGACGCTGACGTCGATCCGCAACGGTGACGTCTCGGCGGCGGAGTCTTACGTTGCGCGCGCCCGCGCGCTGCTGAGCGAGTCTCGAAAATGGCCCGTCTACGGTATCTACGGGACCAGCTATCAGGCATTCATAGAGGACGCGGCGGCGCGCGTCGAAGAAGCACGGGGCCGTTACAAGGAAGCTGAGGACGCCTACCACAAGGCGGCAGCCTTCTATGCTGCGACACTCAAGTTCTTTCCGCAGTGGGAGAGCCGTCCTGCCGATGGCGAGTTCGAACGCTACGCCGACTGGGCGCAAGCATTTGAGGGCCGGGTCAAGGTGAAACAGGGCCGCGTCGGCGAGGGCGAGGCGGATGTGCGGCGCTCGTTGTTGAGCCGCCTCGGCAAGTCGGGGAAATTCCACGCTGACACGGCGGGTGTGCTCGGCGTTCTCGTCTACGTCGTCCAGGAGCAGGGACGTTATGCCGATGCCGAAAAACTGCAGCGCGAAGTGATCGACATTTATCAGGGTCTTGGTTATGCGCCGGAATCCCCGCAACTCGTGAATGCCAATATTTTCCTCGCACAGGTTCTCAACCTCGAAAAGAAAACCGACGAGGCGACCAAGCTGTTCGACCAGATCGACGCATGGACGGCCAAATGGGATCCGACGCGCCGCGAACTGGCGAATGGCGGGCTTGCGCGCGTCTCGCTTCTGCTGGCGCAGAACAAATCCCCGGAGGCGTTCGAAGCGGCCAAGCGCGCATTGGACCGCGAACTGAAATCATCCGGCGACAAGAGCTTTAATACAGCGGTCGCGCGCGGATATTACGCCGCGACATTGGCGCGAAACGGCAAGCCCTCCGAGGCTTTGGCGGCTTTCAAGGAGTCGCTGCCGTTGATGCTGACCTCGTCGGGCGCCGGTGGCGATGAAGACTCCGGCTCAACGGCTGCGGCGCGTGAGAACCGTATTCGCTTCGTGGTCGAAGGTTACATTCGCACCCTTGCGCTCAACCCATCCGTCGCGCCGCTGGGCGTCGCCGATGAAACTTTTGCCTATGCGGACGTCTTGCGCGGCCAATCCGTGCAACGCGCGTTGCAGGCGTCGTCGGTGCGCTCGGCTGCGAAGAACCCGGAACTGGCAGCGCTGGTTCGCGCGTCCCAGGATGGCGACAAGCGGATCGGTGCCACCGTTGCGACGCTGAACAATCTGCTGTCGCTCCCGCCGGACGAGCGTGACGACAAAACCGTGAAGATCACGCAGGCCGAAATTGCTTCGCTGCAATCGGCGAAGACGCAGACACTCAAAGACATCGCCAAGAAATTCCCCGACTACGGCAATCTCACCAATCCGCCGCCGCCCAACGCGGCCGATCTGCAAAAGCTCCTGAATGCCGATGAAGCGATGTTGTCGTTTTACTTCGGGCAATATGACAGCTTCGTCTGGGTATTGAGAAAAGACACGCCGGTTCAGTTCGCACGCATCAAGATGACGGTCGGCGATCTCAACACCAAAGTGACCAAGTTGCGCGAAGCGCTGGAGCCGCAGGCGGCGATGATCTCCGATATACCGGCGTTCGATCTGAAGCTCGCGTCCGAACTCTACGACACGTTGCTCAAGCCGACC
>JBBRGE010000349.1:0-2814 GCA_038241045.1 Hyphomicrobiales bacterium
AGCTCGGAGCATGCCGCAACGTTGGCGCGGCGGCCAACCTTGACAGCTCCTGCGCGCGACGACGTCCGCGAACCGCCGGCGACGAGCCAGCTCGACAGGCTAAGCTCGATAACGGCGATCAGTGTGCCGTCCGGATCAAGCCGGTTCAGGGATCGGCTAAAATCATTCAACTTCTGCATGGGGCGCTCCATCGGTTCATATCAGCAACGACGGATGCAATATCCTCGCCGCCGCCCCATAGCATCTCCCTTGGAGGTTTGCGGACGCCGGCCCCGTGTCCGCCGCGCCACCATCGTGGGGCCGGCATCCGCAAACCTTCACAATAAGCGACATTGGTTATTCGATATCGCTGCGGCCAACTGGGAAGGCGCTCGGGCCGCTCAGGGTATTCGGTAGCCGGAATGGCAGGCGGTGCAAGTTGCCGTAACCTCGTGGATGGCGCGGCTGACATTGCGCATCGTGTCCATCCTGCAGCACAATGGCTAAACGGCTCGCAGGATAGTGCATGCTGGTGCCGATGTCCTGCATCGGCTGCGGCATGAACGGAGCCATATGAGCGGCCCCGTGAAGGCCGAGAGAACTCATTCCCAGCTTTTGTTCAACAAACTTCGCAGCCGCATCGTATTCGCCGTCGGCAACGTTGCCAATAATCTCATTCAAAGTGACGAGATGATCGCGCATATTGCCGAGCATGTGCTCCTGCATGGGCTCTGGGATACGCACGAACGCGCGCGCATCCTGAGCGGGCTCTCGGCGGTTTGGCTGACCAGCAATACTGCCGATATCGTGGCAAGTAGAAGTCGCATCATCTTGTCCTGATCGCACTGACTTAAGCGTTTCGTTGAAAAATGCAAAACAGGAAATGCTGTGCGGATTTCCAAAGGGTCGAATGATCGTGTCGCCGGGACTCCAACAATTCGAAACCTTCTCCGAGCTCTTTGGCAAGACCCGCCGCGTCGTATCGGTTGACTGGCAGCCCGCTGCATTTTTCTGGGCCGTCGATTGCAAATGTTCCAATTATGACATAACCGCCAAGCTTGATAGCTTGCTTCATGCGCGTGACGTAAGCAGAGCGGTCCACCGGATCAGTCAAAAAGTGGAAGGCCGCCCGATCATGCCAAACCTCAAAGGTTTGCGTCGGGTACCATTTGGTTACGTCGGCAACAATCCATTGTACCAGACTTGCTCGTTCACCGAGCCGCGCCTTGGCGGCTTCGAGCGCTGCCTCCGAAATATCTAATACCGTCACACGATTGAATCCGCGCGCGACAAGACTATCAACAAGACGTGATGCACCGCCGCCAATATCGACGATAGCGGACTCAGGCGTCGGCCGCGCAAGGTCAATCAACTCGAGTGACGGCGCGGGATTATCCTGAAACCAACTGACTTCATTTTCGCCCTTTGTCGTGTAAACAGTATCCCAATGGGCTTTTCGGTTCGCATCGTTCATAAGCAAATCCCCCGCGCGGGCAGCGTCAAAGGCTACAATCACACACGGTCACGCCTCCCATATTAAACAATAAACGCATCTCTTCGCCATCAGTGTTTGCGCCTTCTGCTTTATTGCGAGAGGCGCGACGGCAGAAGACACTTGAAGCTATTGACGTGCCAAGCGTCTGCATCTTGGACCCGGACGGCGACCTTGTCCGAACGCTACGCGCGACAGGAAGAACAAAGCGGTTCGAAGACTGGCCCTGCTATCATACCGAATTGGATTGCTTCTCACTCGGCGGCCAGAAAGTCGGAATCGTTGGTCGCGTGGTAGGATCGTCTTTCGCCGTGCTAGTGGCGGAAGAACTATTCGCAAGCGGCTGTCGTCTCCTAGTGAGTCTTACTTCGGCCGGGCAAATTGTGCCTTCGGGGCCGCCGCCATATTTTGTGATTATTGATCGTGCGCTGCGAGATGAGGGAACCAGCTATCACTATTCGCCCCCGGCCGAATTTGCGGACGCAGACGCGCGGCTAGTCGCGACAGCGTCGAAAGCAATGTCGGCACATAAGCCGCGCTGCGTTGTCGGATCAAGCTGGACCACGGATGCCCCGTTCCGAGAGACCGCCGAAGCAATCAAAGCCGCGCAAGACAAGGGCATTCTTGCGGTCGAAATGGAAGCGGCCGCTCTTTACACGTTCGCGAGAGCAGCGGGAGCGCAGGTTCTTTGTCTTGCCCATGTAACAAACACCATGGGGCAGTCGGGCGACGATTTTGAAAAGGGGGGAAGCGGACGGAACCAACGACGCGCTTGCGGTACTAGATAAAATCCGTCGGTGCCTTTTGTCCTGAAGCATCTGATCTGCCTGCCACAAAGTAGGGGGGCTCGGTCCGCTCACTTGACATAAATCAAAAGGGAAAGCCGATCAGGACTTAATTTGATAGCTGGCTCTGTCTAACAAGGAGCAAATGTCATGATGTATAGTTGGGACGGCTCTCAAGCACCTTGGTATGGCATGATTTTCGGACCGATCATGATGATCGTCTTTATCGTCCTAACGGTGCTGATCATCGCATGGGCGTTGCGCGCATTTGGTTTCGGATGGCAATCCGACTCGCAAGGCAGAAACACTTCACTCGATACCCTTAAGCATCGCTTCGCACGCGGCGAAATTGATCGTACAGAATATGAGGAACGCAGGAAGCTGTTATCCGAATCGTGATTCGTGGCGGCGATGAAAGCCAGCGAGCGTCGAAGCAAACGCACGCTATGATAGAACCTCGCCTAGATGGAATTTACCAGCGTTTTAATTGACATTTTCCCGTGCTGGCTGCTCCCAAGCGCCGATGTCTCAAACGGGTCAATCGCTTCACTTTGACCG
>JBBRGE010000350.1:0-2808 GCA_038241045.1 Hyphomicrobiales bacterium
CTAAGAGGACCAGATGAACAGGACAGTTTTTTCGCTTCCCGCACAGAGTGATTATCGAACCGCGCGCGGTCGCGATGTCTCGCGGGCGGCCGAGATATTCACCGGCGGTGCTGCGCTCGACACTTTGATCGAGCGGCTCGACAGCCGATGCGGCGTCGTTCTGTCGTCCGGCACCACAGTGCCGGGGCGTTATGAAAGTTTCGATCTGGGTTTTTCCGATCCACCGCTCAAAATCGAATCCACCGGGACGGATTTCACGATCGAAGCGCTGAACGAGCGCGGCAAAATTCTTGTCGCGTTTCTGGCCGAAACGCTGAACGAGCCTTGCGCGACCATCACCGAGACATCCGCGACGCGCCTCAAGGGAGCCATCAAGCGCGGCGCCGCGCCGGTGAATGAGGATCAGCGCACCCGCCGCGCTTCCATCATGTCGCTGGTGCGTGACGTGATCGCTGCGTTCAATTCACCGAACGATCCGATGCTGGGTCTGTTCGGCGCATTCGCTTACGATCTGGTGTTCCAAATGGAAGACCTCGTACAAAAACGCGCGCGCGAAGCCGATCAGCGCGACATCGTGCTGTACGTGCCCGATCGCATTCTGGCCTATGACCGCGCGACGGGACGCGGCGTGATTTTGAGCTACGAGTTTGCGTGGAAGGATAAATCCACCAAGGGCGTCAGCCGCGAAACACCGCCGAGCGTTTACACCAAATCGAATCGTCAGGGCTTTGCCGATCATGCACCCGGCGTCTATCAGGCCACCGTCGAGACCGCGCGAAAGGCATTTGCACGCGGGGATCTGTTTGAAGCCGTGCCGGGTCAGTTGTTCGCCGAGCAATGCGACCGCACACCGGCCGAAGTGTTTCAACGGTTGTGCCGGATCAACCCGTCGCCTTACGGCGCGCTGATTAATCTTGGCGACGGCGAATTTCTGGTGGCGGCGTCGCCCGAAATGTTCGTGCGCTCCGACGGCAAGCGCATCGAGACCTGTCCAATATCGGGCACCATCGCGCGCGGCGCGGATGCCATTGGCGATGCCAAGCAGATTCAGGAATTGCTGAATTCCGAAAAAGACGAATTCGAACTCAACATGTGCACCGACGTCGATCGCAACGACAAGGCGCGCGTCTGCGAGCCCGGATCGATCAAGGTTCTGGCCAGACGGCAGATCGAGACATACGCGAAATTGTTTCACACCGTCGATCATGTCGAGGGCATGCTGCGTCCCGGCTTCGATTCCATCGACGCGTTTCTGACGCATTGCTGGGCCGTGACTGTGACCGGCGCACCGAAATTGTGGGCGATGCAGTTCGTCGAAGATCACGAGCGCTCGTCGCGGCGCTGGTACGCGGGCGCGCTTGGTTTCATCGGCTTCGATGGCAACATCAATACCGGATTGACGATCCGTACCATCCGCATGAAAGACGGCCTTGCCGAGGTGCGTGTCGGCGCAACTTTGTTGTTCGACAGCGATCCGGTGGCCGAAGAAAAAGAATGCCAGACCAAGGCGGCGGCGCTGTTTCAGGCGCTGCGCGGCGATCCGCCGAAGCCGTTGTCGGCCTTCGCGCCGGACGCGACCGGCTCCGGCAAGAAAGTTTTGCTTATCGATCACGACGATTCTTTTGTGCACATGCTGGCGGATTATTTCCGTCAGGTTGGCGCGGAGGTCAGCGTGACGCGCCACACCCATGCACTCGATTTGCTGGCGCGCGAAAAATACGACCTGCTGGTGTTGTCGCCTGGTCCGGGGCGTCCGGAGGATTTCGGAATCTCGAAATTCATTGGTGCCGCATTGGAAAAAGAGCTGCCGATTTTCGGCGTCTGTCTCGGCGTGCAGGCCATCGGCGAATATTTCGGCGGCCAGTTGTCGCAGCTTGCGACGCCCGCGCATGGCCGGCCTTCGCGCGTACAGGTGCGCGGCGGCACGCTGATGGGGAATTTACCGAATGAGGTAGTGATCGGCCGCTATCATTCGCTTTATGTCGAGCGTGACGGCATGCCTGATGTGTTGGAAGTCACCGCGAGTACCGAGGACGGCATCGCGATGGCCATCGAACATAAAACCCTGCCGGTCGGCGGCGTGCAGTTTCACCCCGAGTCGTTGATGTCGCTGCAGGGCGATGTCGGCTTGCGGATTGTAGAGAATGCGTTTCGGCTCGGACAGCGGTGAGTGATTATAATTTCGTCATTGCGAGCGGAGCGAAGCAATCCAGAAATGTGCAAGACTATGTGCAAGACTGGATTGCTTTGTCGCTTCGCTCCTCGCAATGACGAATTTTTTGATTCAACTGGATTAGACAGACAATGAACCTTGAAAACGATCTCAAAGCCTCGATCCGCACCATTCCGGATTATCCGAAACCCGGCATCATGTTTCGCGACATCACGACGCTACTGGGAAATGCGCGCGCGTTTCGCCGCGCAGTCGATGAACTGGTGCAGCCTTGGGCCGGTTCTAAAATCGACAAAGTCGCCGGCATGGAAGCGCGCGGCTTTATTCTCGGCGGCGCGGTGGCACATCAGGTCTCGGCGGGGTTCGTGCCGATCCGCAAAAAAGGCAAGCTGCCGCACACCACGGTGAAGATTGCCTACTCGCTGGAATACGGTCTGGATGAGATGGAAGTGCATGCCGACGCAATTACGCCGGGCGAAAAAGTAATCCTCATCGACGATCTGATCGCAACAGGCGGCACGGCGGAAGGCGCGGTGAAATTATTGCGGCAAATTGGAGCGGATGTGATCGCGGCGTGTTTCATCATCGATCTGCCGGATCTCGGCGGCGCTGCGAAATTGCGCGCGATGGACGTG
>JBBRGE010000351.1:0-2729 GCA_038241045.1 Hyphomicrobiales bacterium
CGGGCGTGAACTCTGCCAGAATCGACGCGAGCATGTTCATCGCATCCGGATGTTTTTCGGAGAGCGCGGCGTCAACGAGCGCGGATTGCGTTTCCTTCGGATCGGCTCCGAAGCGGCGCACCGCTTCAATGGCCGTCACGCGAATCTGAGGACTGGCATCTTTCAGCGCGTTGAGCAAAACAGGCAGCGCTTTCGCGTCGCCTTTTCCGAGCGCGCCCAGCGCAGAAATGACCGCCGCGCGCGTGGGCGCATCGGTATCCAGCGCGGCCGCAATCAGCGCCGGAACCGCGTCGCGGGCGTGTGATCCGGGCGGCTTTTCCGCCGGCGCTTTCGGCGCAGCATTAGCATCGGGTGCGGGCGGTGGCGGAGTGGCGGCACTGAGCAGCGGCGCAGGCGTGCCGAGCTTCTCCAGCGCGTTGGCTGACGAGCGCCGCACGTCGGCGCTCGTGTCCTTCAACGCCGTGGCCAACGCCTCCACTAAAGGGGCATCGGCCGCGCCCGCCTTCTGAATGCGCCGGATGCTCTGCAGGCGCCGGGCCACGAGCGGGTCTTTCATGCCTGCGATCAAAACGTCGCGCGCAGCATCTTCCGCGCCGGCACACCGAGTCTCGACGAGAGCCGGAATCGCACAGGCAGCCAGCATTAAAACTAAAATTGATTTTTGCATAAGTTTAATCATCGCATCACCGTAAACTTATGTACACCGCACAGGGGTGTGGGAAACACGAAGCGTTTTTGGAAATAACAATTGCGCAAAGCACCGGTGCATTCCTCTGTGTGACGGCGCAAACATCTTGAATCTTTCCTTGCGGCAGTTCCATTTTTCGCGATCCTTTTCGGCATGCTCTTCGTAATGGGACAGAGGCGGGACAGAGGCCAGAAGGTAGAACGGCCATTCATTGTGGGCATCTATGTGTCTTGAGTCTTTTGTTTTGTGTCCTGACTTCTGCCTCTCTGCGTCGCATCGCCCAGGAACCGGATATGTCCACTCCCTCGTCCGATGTTTTGATCTGCTCGAAGCTGACCAAGGATTTCACCGATATATGGGGGCGTCCAACGGTTCGGTCGCTGGAATCGCTCGATTTGACGGTGAAACGCGGTGAGATTTTCGGGCTGCTCGGGCCCAACGGCGCGGGCAAGACGACGACGATCAAACTGATTCTGGGGCTGATTTTTCCGACATCCGGAAGTGTCCGAGTGCTCGACACCGATCCGCGCGACATCGCCGCGAAACAGAAGATCGGGTATCTGCCCGAAGAATCGTATCTGCATCGCTTTCTCAATGCGGAAGAGACGCTCGATTTTTACGGCCGGCTCTTTGATCTGCCGCGTGATGTTCGGCGCAAGCGCAGCGACGAACTCATCGAACGCGTCGGACTGAAGCACGCGCGCAAGCGTCCGTTGCGCGAGTATTCGAAGGGCATGGTGCGGCGTGTTGGACTGGCTCAATGCCTGATCAACGATCCCGAATTTATTCTGCTCGACGAACCCACCAGCGGCATGGACCCGATCGGTTCGCGCGAGATTAAGGACTTGATTCTGGATCTGAAGCGCCAGGGCAAAACGGTGCTGCTATCGTCGCACCTGTTGTCGGACGTCGAAGATGTCTGCGACCGCGTGGCGATGCTTTATCGCGGCCGCCTGCAGCTTGAAGGCCGCGTCTCGGATTTACTTGAGGCTGGAGACGTGACCGAAATCGAAGTGCAGGGATTGAGCGACGCGGCCATCGCGGAATTGAAGAAGGAGGCGGAGCGATTGGGCGCGAAAGAAGTGGGATCGCACAGAAGGCGCGAGAAGTTGGAGACGTTGTTTATTAATGTGGTGGAACGGGAACGGGGGAAGAATTGAGGCACAGCAAGCAATAGATCTGACGGTGAAACTTCATTAAATTCGCACTGCTGCGTGTCTCAACACTTCCAACACCTCCACTGGATCGCAGCCGTAGATGCCGGACCCCCAGGCTGCGTTTTGTTCGACGACGGCCCAACCTCGTCCGCTGATTACGCCGACATCTAACACTGCGGCGCGGGGAAGATCCACTCTGGGGTCGGCGAGGACGGTGCGGACGATGGCTTCGGCTTCGGCCAGTTCGGAGTCTGATGCGGCGAAATGCGTTTCGCGTTGAAGCTCGCTTCCACGCAAATAAACGGAGAAAGTGCGCGGCTCGCGATCGAGAATGAAGCAGCGGAACTCCTTTTCCCAGCTCACTATTTCTGACACCAAGACCGGCATATCGTCGTCGACTCCGTCGGGCAACTGCGAACCTACATAGACTCGAGCGGGAAAGCTTTTGTCGTTCGGCGGCTTGATGAACGCAGGCTCGGCGAGCTTCCGGGCTGCTCCGAAAGTCATCAAAGACACCTTCCGCTTCTTGAATTCTTCAGGGAGGCGGGGCAACCAATCGATGGGCGGCTCAAGCAGTCGCAGTCCAAGATCCGCAGCGAGTGTTGGCCCAAACAGCCCTTCCAAATAAACTACGGGTTCCGGGATCGAACGCAGCTCGTCGGGTATGCGCCAGCTCGTTAAGCGTTCGACGTTCCAGCCCAGTTGCACTGCGGCGCGCCAGAGTGCCTGGGCGTCTTCAGTGAAGCGCGGCGTCAGGATCAGAGTGGGCATGGCTGCTCCAAAACGTGTCGAGTCTAACAATGTTGTCTCATAGAGTAGCACGAAGCCCACTTGTAATGTGAGAAACACTCGGCACTTTATCTTCAAATCAACGAATACTGTGG
>JBBRGE010000352.1:0-2654 GCA_038241045.1 Hyphomicrobiales bacterium
ACACGTGTGTAGGTACCGATCTGAATTGCAAAACGCTGGACGAAGAGACTTGCGGATGACCCACCGCAACGATCCTGTCCATAAGAACAAGTTAAATGGTCCAATCAAGCACGGTCTCCAAATTGAGGAAAACAACACTTAATGGCCATCCCTGATTTCACGGAAATTGCCTTCGAGCCAGCGGTGGTCGCAGCGAACGACAGCAATACCGCGCCATGGCTCACGCCGGAAGGCATTCCGGTCAAGCCGATTTATGGCGAAGCCGATTTGGTCGGCATCGATTTCCTCGACACGTGGCCTGGCATCGCGCCCTATCTGCGCGGCCCGTACCCAACCATGTATGTCAACCAGCCGTGGACCGTGCGCCAGTATGCAGGGTTCTCGACAGCAGAGGACTCAAACGCCTTCTATCGACGCAATCTCGCTGCCGGACAAAAGGGCCTGTCGGTCGCGTTCGATTTGGCGACCCATCGCGGATACGATAGCGACCATCCGCGTGTCTCCGGCGATGTCGGTATGGCAGGCGTCGCCATCGATTCCATCTACGACATGCGCACATTGTTCGCAGGCATTCCGCTCGACCGGATGAGCGTGTCGATGACCATGAACGGCGCGGTGCTTCCCATTCTTGCGCTGTTCGTTGTCGCCGCCGAAGAACAAGGCGTGCCGCCGGAAAAACTGTCGGGCACCATTCAGAATGACATTCTGAAAGAGTTCATGGTGCGCAACACCTACATCTATCCGCCGACGCCATCGATGCGGATCATCTCCGATATTTTCCAATACACCTCGCAGAAGATGCCGAAATTCAATTCGATTTCGATTTCCGGCTACCACATGCAGGAGGCTGGCGCGACGCAGGATCTCGAACTCGCCTACACGCTCGCTGACGGCGTAGAATACGTTCGCGCTGGGCTCAAAGCTGGAATCGACATCGACAAATTCGCGCCACGGCTGTCGTTTTTCTGGGCCATCGGCATGAACTTTTTCATGGAAATCGCCAAGATGCGCGCGGCGCGCTTGCTGTGGGCGAAACTGATGACGGACTTCAACCCGAAAGACCCCCGCTCGCTATCGCTAAGAACGCATTGCCAGACTTCGGGCTGGTCGCTGGCGGCGCAGGACGTGTTCAACAATGTTATCCGCACCAACATCGAGGCGATGGCGGCCACACAGGGTCATACCCAATCGCTACACACGAATGCGCTCGACGAAGCGCTCGCGCTGCCGACGGATTTCTCCGCGCGCATCGCGCGCAACACGCAATTATTTCTGCAACAGGAAACCGGCACCACGCGGATCGTCGATCCGTGGGGCGGTTCGTTTTATGTCGAACGCCTCACGCACGATCTCGCGGCAAAAGCTTGGGCGCATATTCAGGAAGTCGAAGCGCTTGGCGGCATGGCGAAGGCGATCGAAGCCGGCGTGCCGAAGTTGCGTATCGAGGAGGCATCCGCCAAAACGCAGGCCCGCATCGACGCGGGACGACAGTCGGTGATCGGCGTCAACAAATACAAGCCCACGAGCGAAGCGCCGATTGAAGTTCTTAGAGTTGAGAATTCAAAGGTGCGACGCTTGCAGATCGACAAGCTGTCGCGGCTTAAGAGCGAGCGCAAGCAAACCGATGTCGATGCGGCACTCGATGCGCTCACCGATGCTGCAAAGAACGGCACAGGAAATCTCTTGACACTGGCCATCGATGCCGCGCGCCACAAAGCAACCGTCGGTGAAATTTCCGATGCGCTCGAAAAAGTATTCGGGCGTCATCGCGCCGAAATCAAATCCATCACCGGCGTCTACAAACGCGAGGCCGCCACTATGTCCGACAAGGTCGAGAAACTTGCTGCGCTGATCGAAACGTTCGAGGACGCCGAAGGCCGCCGCCCGCGCATTCTGGTGGCAAAAATTGGACAGGACGGACATGACCGCGGCCAGAAGGTGATTGCCTCGGCATTTGCCGACGTCGGCTTCGATGTCGATATCGGGCCGCTGTTCGCGACGGCGGATGAGGCTGCGCGGCAGGCGGTCGAGAATGACGTGCATATCCTCGGCCTGTCGTCACTCGCCGCAGCACATCTCACCGCTGTTCCAGAGGTCAAGGCCGCACTGAAAAAGCGCGGCCGCGAAGACATCATGATTATTGTCGGTGGCGTCGTCCCACCGCAGGATTACGACGCTCTTTACGCCGCCGGCGCCGAAGCGATTTTCCCACCCGGCACCGTGATTTCAGAAGCGGCCGAAGAACTGATCCGCAAACTCAATGTGCGGCTCGGACATTCAAGTGCTGCGGCGGAGTGAGCGTGCACCAGCAAGTTCCGCGCCGATCATGAATACAAGGAACAGCAACGCGCTTGCAGCCGACCTTCGCTCCGGCGATCGCGCGGCATTGGCGCGCGCCATCACGCTGATCGAAAGCCGTCGCGCAGATCATCAGGCGACCGCACGCGATCTCGTGCAGGAATTGCTGCCACTTACCGGACAGGCGGCTCGTGTCGGCATCACCGGTTCGCCGGGCGTCGGAAAGTCGACTACGATCGACGCACTTGGAATGTCCCTGATCGCCAAGGGCCACAAGGTCGCAGTACTGGCGGTCGATCCATCATCGGCGCGCACCGGCGGCTCGATACTCGGCGATAAGACGCGCATGGCGCGGC
>JBBRGE010000353.1:0-2645 GCA_038241045.1 Hyphomicrobiales bacterium
ATTTTGTTCATGCGCTCAGCTCCTTGAGGCCATATCTATCAGCGGTGACGGCGATGCCAGCCGCGATGACGCCAACCGTGATGACGGTGGTAACCGCGATGGCGGCGCCAACGGACATCCGTGGTCATATTTTTAGACGCAAACTTCGCGGACGTGGCCAATGCTGGATTGGCAGGCGAAACTGCATGTGCCTGTCCGACGGCCGCCGCGACTGAAATGAAACCCGCAACCGCCGCGAGCCCTAGAATTTTCCTGATTTTCATGAGTCGTTTCTTCCGTTGGATGAGTCAGCGTCAAACTGTCTCGTTGGAAGATAGAGATCACGACGTGAATGCGGTGTGAATATGAGCGCCGCAATCATGAACGCATCGGCAGCCAAACATTACGGTTCATACATCTCGCAAATGCACATCATCGCGCGAGGCCTGCGACGCGATGACGCGCGGGTGCTGCCAGGATTTCGCTGTTCATCTTGCAGAAGGAAAGATCAGCCGCGCCAATAGCAGTTCATGCGCGGCACAATGACGGTGCCGCTTTGGCGATATTCCTGCTCATAATATGCGTTGCAAACTCTCACGGAATTGGGACCGGGCGTGTTGCGATAAACGCGAACGCGGCGCGGAGACCGACGAAGATTTTTTTGGCTCTGGGCTGAAAATTCTTCGATCGTGATGTTCAGCGGCACCGATGCCGCATCTGTGTTGTACGGAGCGTCATGACCTGCATGGGCAGCCACGACGAAAGAAAACGCGAAACACCACGCGAGCCCAGTTGCAGCAGAGATCGTTCGCGCCATAATTGTCCTCCGACGATGCCGGTTTGGCGGCAACGTCTCCGATTGACACGCCGCCGTCAACACCGGGATCGACAATATCGCGATCTTGATCGTCGTCTCGATCATCGTCTTGGCGGCCAGCCTGCCCCGCCGAAAAGAGAAAAGCACGGATGTTGGAATCATCGAAATCGCCCTCGCTCTCCGATATCGAAAATATAGCGCGCGACGCTTTCGATGGGTTGCCGAAACATTTTCGCGACCTGTGCGAAGGACTGATTTTTGATGTAGAGGATTTTCCGTCGGACGAGGTCCTCACCGAGATGAAGGCCGAAAGCGAATTCGATCTGCTCGGATTATTTCAAGGCGTCGGATTGCCATTCCGCAGCAACGATGACATCGCGCCGATGCCAAACATGATCTGGCTCTACCGGCGGCCGATTTTGGATTACTGGGCAGAGCATAATGAGACGCTCGGACATATCGTGACCCATGTGCTGGTCCACGAGATCGGCCATCATTTCGGATTGTCCGACCACGATATCGAGACGATCGAAGCAAGCGTTGCGTAATGCTTACGCATATCGCCTCGTCTATTTCGGGCTTTGCGGCGCAAACCAATCGGGATAAAGAACGTCCACGTCAAAACCTTGCCTCTCACCGGAACCGCGCGATGGAAAAATTCACGACGCTCGAAGGGGTCGCCGCCCCGCTGAAGATCATCAATGTCGACACTGACATGATCATCCCGAAGCAGTATCTAAAGACCATCAAGCGCACAGGGCTCGGCAAGGGACTGTTTTCCGAACAGCGCTACAAGGACGACGGCAGCGAGAACCTGGATTTTGTTCTCAACAAGCCGGCATACCGCAAGGCAAAGATTCTGGTCGCGGGCGATAATTTCGGCTGCGGATCGAGCCGCGAGCACGCGCCGTGGGCGCTCGCCGATTTCGGCATCAAATGCGTCATCTCGACGTCGTTCGGCGATATTTTCTACAACAACTGTTTCAAGAACGGCATTCTGCCGATCCGCGTCTCGCAGGACGAACTCGATAAATTGTTCGACGATGCCGATCGTGGCTCCAACGCGACGCTGACCGTCGATCTTGAGAAGCAGGAAATCCGCGGGCCCGATGGCGGCACGATCAAGTTCGAGATCGATCCGTTCCGCAAACACTGCCTCTTCAACGGGCTCGACGACATCGGGCTGACGATGGAAAAGAGCAAGTCGATCGAGGTGTTCGAGGCGAAGGAAAAAGCCGAGCGGCCGTGGTTGTAAATTTCTGGCTGTGAGCTAGTCAGCCTTCATCGCAGCGATCCCGTCCGCAATTGCGATGGTCCGCTTGGCAATCTCAGCGTGAAGCCGCTCCACCATCTGGCCGTCGAGTTGGACGACACCCTTGCTGGCATTCTCAGGCGCATCGAACGCAGTCGCGATTTTTCGCGCCCGCGCAACCTCGTCAGGTTGCGGCGTGTAGGCGGCGTTCGCGGCGTCGATCTGGCCCGGATGAATCAGTGTCTTTCCGTCGAAGCCCATGTCGCGGCCCTGCGCGCATTCTTTTGAGAACCCAGCTATGTCGTTGATGTCGTTGTAGGGGCCGTCGAGAATTTCGAGTTTGTAGGCACGTGCGGCAAGAATGCAGTGGGAAAACAAAGGAAGCATTGCGGCGCGTCCCGGCAGCATGCGCATCCGCGTTTCGCGCGCGATGTCGTTTGGACCCATGATGAAACCTGCCAGCCGCGTTGAGCCATCGCGGGCCTGGGCGGCAATCTCCTGCGCGCGAAGAACGCCGATCGGCGTTTCAATCATGGCCCAAACGCGGATCGCCGGATCGGCTTTCAGTTTGGCGAGGAGGCCCGCTATCTTTTGTAT
>JBBRGE010000354.1:0-2636 GCA_038241045.1 Hyphomicrobiales bacterium
TCGCCTTCAGGCCGAACTGGCCGAAAGACAACGTCGCGCCCGACGAGGCGGTGCCGTGGATACGGCCCTTATGCGCCTTGCGGAACTTTGTCTTCTTTGGTTGCATCATGGCTTACGCCCTCAAACCTTCGTTTCTTTGAGCATGATCTTGATCCGAAAACCGGTATCCACTTTTCGGGATCATGCTAATTTCAATCAAGCCGCGTCACGGCGCGGAGGACGACCGCTGTCGCCTTCGGCCATACGTTTGTCCTGTGCCATAGGATCGTGCTCGAGGATTTCGCCCTTGAAGATCCAGACCTTGACGCCGCAGGTGCCGAACGTCGTGAACGCGGTGGCCACGCCGTAATCGATATCGGCGCGCAGCGTGTGCAATGGCACGCGGCCTTCGCGATACCATTCCATGCGCGCGATTTCGGCGCCGCCCAGACGACCCGAACAATTGATACGAATGCCCTGTGCTCCAAGACGCATCGCCGATTGCACGGCGCGCTTCATGGCACGGCGGAATGCGACGCGACGCTCAAGCTGCTGCGCGATCGATTCTGCAACCAGTGTTGCATCGAGTTCCGGCTTGCGGATTTCGATGATGTTGATGACGACGTCGGACGCGGTGATTTCGGACACCTTCTTCTTCAGCCGATCGATGTCCGCGCCCTTCTTGCCGATCACGACACCGGGACGCGCGGAGTGAACCGACACGCGGCACTTCTTGTGCGGGCGCTCGATCACGATGCGCGCGACAGCCGCCTGCTTCAGTTCCTTCATCAGCATCTTGCGAATCTCGATGTCCTCGTGGAGGAGCTTCGCGTATTCGTTCTTGCCGGCGAACCAACGGGAATCCCAGGTCCGGTTAATGCCCAGACGCAGCCCGATTGGATTGATCTTCTGACCCATCGTTATCTCCTGCGCTTTAAGCGCTAGCCTCGGCCTCGACCTGACGAACGACAATCGTCAGCTGCGAGAACGGTTTGAATACACGACCCGACTTGCCGCGACCGCGCGGCGCAAATCTCTTCATCACGATGCCGTTGCCGACATGCGCCTCGGCGACGACAAGCGCATCGACATCGAGGTCATGATTGTTCTCGGCATTCGCAATTGCCGATTCCAGACACTTCTTCACATCGACCGAGATTCGCTTGCGCGAAAACTGCAGGTCGGCGAGCGCGGCAGACGCCTTGCGGCCGCGGATCATCTGCGCCACGAGATTGAGCTTCTGCGGCGAGACGCGAAGCATGCGGGCGACGGCTTTCGCCTCGTTCTCCGAAAGAACTCTTTCGCGCTTTGGTTTGCTCATGACTTTTTGGCTTTCTTGTCGCCCGAATGTCCGTGGAAGGTCCTTGTCGGCGAGAACTCGCCGAACTTGTGACCGACCATTTCTTCATTCACCGCAACCGGCACATGCTTCTGACCGTTGTAGACACCGAAGGTGAGACCCACGAACTGCGGCAGGATCGTCGAGCGGCGGCTCCAGATCTTGATGACGTCGTGACGGCCGCTTGAACGCGCGACATCCGCCTTCTTGAGCAGAGAGCCTTCGACGAACGGGCCTTTCCAGACTGAACGAACCATGTCCGGTGATCCTTACTTCTTCCGCTTGTGGCGGCTGATGAGAATGAACTTGTTGGTCGACTTGTTGGAACGTGTCTTCTTGCCCTTGGTCGGCTTGCCCCACGGCGTGACCGGATGACGGCCGCCTGAGGTGCGGCCTTCGCCGCCGCCATGCGGATGGTCGATTGGGTTCATGACGACGCCGCGGTTATGCGGACGCCAGCCCATCCAGCGGGTACGACCGGCCTTGCCGATCGAGATATTCATGTGATCCGGGTTCGACACCGCACCGATGGTGCCGACGCAACGGCCGTGAACCAGACGCTGTTCGCCTGAGTTCAGTCGCACGATCACGAAATCATGGTCGCGGCCGACGATCTGAGCGTAGGTGCCGGCGGAGCGTGCGATCTGGCCGCCCTTGCCGATCTTCATCTCGACGTTGTGGACAATGGTGCCGATCGGCATGTTGCCGAGTGGCATGACATTGCCCGGCTTCACGTCGACGTAAGAGCCCGCGATGACGGTGTCGCCGACCGCAAGACGCTGCGGCGCGAGAATATAAGCCTGCTCGCCATCGGCGTATTTGATGAGCGCGATGAACGCAGTTCGGTTCGGATCGTATTCCAGACGTTCGACCTTGGCCGGAACATCGACCTTGGTGCGCTTGAAATCGACCAGGCGATAGGCCTTCTTGTGACCGCCGCCGCGAAAACGCACGGTGATCCGGCCCGTGTTGCCACGGCCGCCGTTGGAATGCTTGCCCTCTGTCAACGCCTTGACCGGCTTGCCCTTATAAAGAGCGGAGCGATCGACCATCACCAGCTGGCGCTGGCCGGGCGTCGTCGGGTTGAATGTTTTCAATGCCATCGGCGTGTACCTTCCCGTCCGGTGGTCACGTCGATGCGATGACCTTCTTCAAGGGTCACGATCGCGCTCTTGGTATCAGACTGAGAACCGAACTGGCCGCGGAAGACTTTCGTCTTGCCCTTGCGCACCAGCGTATTGACGCTTTTCACCTTGACGTCGAACAGCTTCTCAATCGCGTCCTTGATCTGCGGCTTGGTCGCCTTCGCCTGCACCTT
>JBBRGE010000355.1:0-2627 GCA_038241045.1 Hyphomicrobiales bacterium
GCACCGCGGCATCGATCAGTTCAGCCAGATAATGCGCGACCTCGATATCCGGGCGCAGGCCGAAGAAGACATAGCTGCTCGCGCCCGCCGCATCCTTCTCGCGCCAGACCCGGCAATCGCAGAAATGAGCGATCGCGCCGATGCAGTCGTCGAGCGGAATTCGCTTTTTGCGATGGGTTTCATAGACGCGCCGCTCGCACGGCGCCGCGCGCAGTTCGACGTCGGTCAGCGACAGGTCGTAGCGATCGAGCAGCTCGGCAACCTTGGCGGCCGCCGACAGCGCCTCGTCCTCGGTGCAACCATTGTCGATGGTCTTGGCGCGCAGGGCCTGGATGCGGACCTTCAGCTTGTCGAGCGCATCGGTATTGATTTTCTGGTCCACGGATCGTCTGCCCTGGGAAGCTCCGGCCAGGGAACGCCGGGCGAAGGCGGCTGACGGAGAGTGTGACTGGGAACGAACTTTCTGCGCGTATTCCAGAGCAGGTCAAGGGGCTCAATCGGACGCCCGCCTCCCACCGAGCGGTTATCAAGCGATCAAAAAGGCGCCAATTCACCTTCAGGAAGGTGCCGCCGGACCGGGTCGCCGCGGTCCGTACCAAAAATATCGAAAACAACCCCATGCACAGTAGCCGGCGGCGGCCGCAACCGGCGATTTGGACCGACATTTGACCCGTCGGGCAAATCAGGCGTAGAATTCCATCATCGCAAAATCCGCTGAACGACCACAGGCCCGCAACGGATGCTGTCCGGTGTAAGGTCAGGCGGCCCCCTCATCTGTGATCTGACGCGGCATCGTGACCGCTTCAATGCATGGATGCGATCATGTTCCGCGTGGGTATCAAACAGCGAAACGACACTCCACCGTGCGAGGAAAATCCAGTGCGTGCAAACCCTTTGAAACCCCGGCTCGCGGCCGGCGGCTGTGCGTTCGGAACGATGACGTTCGAGTTCTTCACATCAGGCTATCCCGCGATCTGCCGCGATGCCGGCGCCGAATTCATCCTCTATGACATGGAGCATTCGGGCGCCGGCTTTGAGACGATCAAGGCCCAGTTCGCATTCTGCCGCGGGCTCGATCTGGTGCCGTTGGTGCGCGTTCCCTCCGGCGACTATCACCACGTCGCCCGCGCGCTCGACATCGGTGCGATGGGCATCATGGTGCCGATGGTCGAAACGCCGGAACAGGCGAAAGCGATCGTGGACTGCACGCGATACCCGCCGGCCGGCCGGCGCGGCGCCGCGTTCAATGTCGCGGCGCATGATGATTACGCGGGCGGATCCGAGCAAGACAAGATCGACCAGGCAAATGCGCGCACGATGGTGATCGCGCTGGTCGAAACCGCCAAAGGCATCGAGAACGTCGATGCCATCGCGGCGGTCGATGGCGTCGACGTGGTCTGGCTCGGTCACTACGACCTGACGAACTTCCTCGGCATCCCCGGGCAGTTCGACCATCCGAAATTCCATTCCGCCGTCGATAGCCTCGTCGAGGCCTGCAAGAAACACGGCAAGACACCGGGCTTTCTGGCCGGCGACGAGAAGTGGACGCGCGATTTCCGCGCCAAAGGCTTTCGCATGATCGCCTACGGCGTCGACACGCTCTTGATGCAAAGCGCGCTGGCGGCGGGGATCAAGGTGCTGCGAGAGACTGTGACCGATTAGGGATCTGGCGCACCCGGGAATGGCGGGCCGCGCTCGATGAAGATGAGCGCTATGTCTACGCTATAGCTCTATGATATTTCTTGCTTGAGTGCCGGAGCGATAGGAAGACGCATGACGTGGCGACGCTGGCCGGCGCGTCCGACCTCTTGAAAGCCAGCTTTGCTGAAGGTTTCGATAAATCCCATGAAACGATAGCTCGGGGAATCCGCATCGACAGGATAGGCCTCAACGATCGTAGCGCCGTTACGCGCGGCATGCTCGACCGCCGCGCGAAGAACTTGGTCCACAAGCCTTTGTCCACGAAATTCGCGCTTGATGAAGAAGCAGGCCAGAGACCAGACCATTTCGGCGGTTGCAGCCTCCATACCTCCGAGGGGGCGATACGTGGGTCGAGGAGCGATCGAGCACCAGGCCATGGCTGCGCCGCGACAATAGCCGAGAATCCCGATCGGCACGCCGGCGTCGACTCTGGATTTCATCGCTGCGCGGCGGTTTGCGCCGTCGGGTTGCTTTGCCTCAGCGGCAGTTGATCGCCAAACCATGCACCAGCAGCTTTTTGGGCCGCCCCGGCTCTCAAAGAGGCTCACAAAATCCGCCCAGGTTTCGCGGTCTACTTCTCGAAAGACGATTTCACCCATTTCCGAAATTCCCAATGGCGACCGCGCACCGGATCGGTCGCCGGAAGCGGCAGGAGAGCATATCGCGCTCTGGCGTAGACTTGGCGGAGAGAGTGTCCAAATAAGTCTATATCATCTTCAGTCGCACACGTACGCCGGAATTCAAGAAACACTTGCGAGACAGACGAAAGGTGTGCGCTGGGCGTCACTTGCGTCCACGCCAATTCGCGTGCAATCCCAACTCAAATATGGGCCGGAGTATGGACAATAACGTTCGGCGGAAGGTTGGGTTGGTTGAGTCCATCCGAACGGTCTTCCTCTACTAAACATTGCTAAACAATAATAAAC
>JBBRGE010000356.1:0-2608 GCA_038241045.1 Hyphomicrobiales bacterium
CGACGATCAGGCGGCGCAGGCCGAGATCGCCGCTTCGCTGATGGGACTGCCGATCGAATCCGTCACCGCTGAAGTCAAGAAAGCCGGGCGTCTCTCCGCTCGTTCTTCGACGCGAGTGATCGCCGGCGAGCAAGGCGCGCAGCGCTCGGTTGTGGTCGAGCGCCGCGTGATCAGGAAGTTCGGCAACGACAAGCGCACCGGGACCTGATGCGCGCGCCTAAGACGTCGCCGGCTTAGCCATTCGCACGATCAGAGATCAACAAATGGCATAATGCGGACGCCTCTGGTCAGGCCGTTCGGCCCCAACCGTACATTTGAAACAGCAGTTTCCAATACGCGCGGTTGAAATTGGCCATTGCGCGCCAGGCGTCGACCGGCGTTACGATGGCAAGTCTTGCAGGTTCGAGCTGCGGCTGCCGCTTCAAATCGATGCTTCCGGTGGATTCGCCGTGGCGGAATGTCAGATGCGCACCGAACTTGTTGGCAAGCGCTCGCATCGCTTGGTTCTGCGCCCCGGTGGTGATGCGCAGACAGCGGTAGCCCTTCAATCGCGCTTCAGCGATCAGCTTTCTGAACAAGATGCTGCCGACGCCCCGCCGTCGCACGCTTGCTTCGACGCTGAAGGCGATCTCCGGCAACGAATCCTCGGATTGCCCGGGCGGATGGAGTTCCGCCGCGCCGCGCACCACACCGTCTTCGATATAGGCGATGATGACCGTGCCATCGCCAGCGCATTTCGCGGCATAGCGTTCGATGAAGCTGTCATCCATAAAGCCGTGGAAGCGATCATGCCGGCTTGTCGGATCGAGCCGCAACAGGTGGTCGCGTAGCAACGGCAGTTCTTCCTGCTGACGCAGGGTTCGAACGCTGCCCCTGGCAGACATCGAACGGCTGATATCGTCGTGGTGCATCTCATAACTCCTCTTGGATAACCCTCAAGGAGGCGTCGAATCCCCAGACCACAGATATTGTGCATCGCACCATGAAATTCAAGGCCAGTTTCCGCCTCAAATAGCGGCACAGCGTGTGCCACAGTCTCGCCATGGTTAAGATTTCCTTGACGATTGCATGGGTCGGCTCGCAATTTGCGTCCACCTGATTTCAGCAAGGCTTGGTGGCCCGCTGTCGTCAGGATTCCTGGAGGTCCGTTGTGGCTGTGGTGCTCGACACGAGTTCTTCGGTTCCGGATCGGCGACTTGCAGTCTGGCAGGACATCGTCTGCGATACTTTTGTCGGGCTCGATTGCCGGTCGGACATGCGCGACGGGTTTTGGGGCTCCGTTTCGCAATCGATGATCGGACCTGTGACGTGCACGCCAGTCGATTCCTGCTCCCAGCGGGTGCTGCGCACACCGTCGCGGATCGCGCGCGCCAACGAAGATTTCGTGCTGGTGACCCTCGGAACCAGCGGTGTGAACGGCGTGTTTCAAGACGGCCGCGAAGCTGTTGTGTCCGCGGGGCAGTTCGTTATCTACGATACTACCCGCCCCTACGAGTTGCACTTCAACGACGGCTTTTCGCAGACAATTTTCCAACTGCCCCGAAAGCTGCTGCAACAGCGCATCGGCTCGTTCGATACGTTGACCGCGACCACCTTCTCCAGCGACCTTCCGCTAGAACGACTGGCCTATGAGTTCCTGCTCAGCATGAGCAAGACGATCGACCACGTCGATCCCGCCACCGCGATCCGCCTGCTCGACCAGGCGCTGGATCTCGTCGCAATGGCCTTCGCCGACAGGCTGCACGGGCGTTCGCCGGATCAATCGTTTCACAGGTCCGCGCTGCTATATCGGCTCAAAAATTATATCCTTACACATCTGCGCGACCCCGAACTGTCGATGCCGCGCGCGGCGGCGGCCGTCGGAATCTCGCCACGCTATGCCAGCGACTTGATGGCCGACGAACAGATCTCGTTCCGCAGCTATGTCCACATGCAGCGTCTGGAGCGATGCAAGCGCGATCTGTCCGACCCCGCGCACATGGCTCGGCACGTCGGCGACATTGCATTCGCATGGGGCTTCAACGACCTTGCCCACTTCAGCCGAATCTTCAAGCAGAGGTTCGGCGCCTCGCCCCGTGAATGGCGCGAGCACCCGACGCGATAGCACGTGAAGCCAAAAATTTGGCGTGGTCAGCGGATGTCCGCTTGGGTGCACACTACGGACTCAGATCGGACATCGCGCCATGTCCGAAAAGTGCCAAAGAACGAACCCGCTTTGCGGGAGCGCGCTGCGCGCGGAACGGAGCCAGTGGCACCGATGGGGTGACGAGGTAAGCGGGAGACGGTGACAAGCCGGGCGTCCTGTCTTGAGAATCGAGGGGTCAACCAACCTCCACCTCAAGAAGGGAGCACCCCGATGAGTGATAAGCCCATCAGCCCGCTGCGCCGACGCATGATCGAAGACATGACGGTGCGCAATTTCGTCGAGGAGACGCGCAACAACTATATCCGGCACGTCCGGACATTTACAGCCTTTCTCGGCCGCGCGCCGGATACGGCCACGCCTGAGGATCTTCGCCTTTTCCAGCTGCATCAGACACAGACCGGCGCTCGTGCGCCGAGCATCAATGGCTCGGTTGTGGCGCTGCGTTTCTTCTTCACCGTGACG
>JBBRGE010000357.1:0-2600 GCA_038241045.1 Hyphomicrobiales bacterium
CTCCGCACGATCTGCAAATACATAATCATGGCCGAGCTGAAAAAGTGCTCGTCCGACGCCTACAATCGCCGCAATTACAGCGATCACATCCGCGTGGTTCTGGCGCAATCGTCGGTCGAACATCTCGACGAAAACGACAGCAGCGACACCGCCGCAATGCTCGAATCGTGTCTCAAAAATCTCCCCGAACGCTCGCAGGCCATGCTGCACATGCGCTATCAACAGAAGCTGCCCGCAAGTGAAATTTGCGAACGCTTCGGGCAGAACGAAGGCTGGGTCGCGACGACGCTGTTCCGTCTGCGCGGCGAGTTGAAACGCTGTGTCGAACAACGGATGAAGGCGGCAAACGCATGATGAATTCAGAGCGTTTCAGCGCGCTCACCCAGCGCTTCATCGATGGCGGGATCGACGACGTCGAAGCCGCCGAGCTGTTTATAGCCATCGAAGAATCGAGCGACTTGCGCGATCAATTGCGCGGCCAAGTGTCGCTGCACGGCGTCCTCGACCGCCGCTACCGCAAGCGTACAGGTTCGGTCAACCGCCGCGTCAACGCGGCGCTGCGCGATCCGTCGCAAAAAAAAGGCGCGATCACGCGCATCATGGACAAGCTCGAAGCCAAGCAGCCCCAAAAAAAGTCGGGAAAATCCGAACCCATTCCCCTGCCCTCTGAACGCCCCTCGCGCCGGAATTTTTCTTTACGGCGGCGGCGATTGCCGTAGCACTGATCCTACCGGCGTTCCTTTACAAGTCCCTCCCGCCGCCGTCGATCCCGATGACGCCGCGTGGAATTTGCCCGCTGTCACCTTGCCGGTGGCTCGCGCAAGATCATCCTCCGGCTTCGCACTCGTCCGACGAAATGGAAATACTCTCAGACTTAAACAGGAGCAAGCGCTGATCGCCGGCGACGGAAAACCGCGACGGCAATTTGCAAAGGAATTCAACGATAAAGACGATTCCGGCGGACCGTTTTGAATGCTTTGATTACAATAATTGAATTGTTAAGGAATTGTTAATTGCCGGATTTAAGCCCTCCCCGCTTTGACCTCACCTCGCGCTGCCGATAAAATACCTTCGCAGTATCCTCCTCATTAGCGACTTTCGACGTCGTTTTAAAGCGCTTCATATCCAACGTTTCAAGGGGAGCTACCAGATGACTCATCGAAGCCAATCGGCTCAGCGGACGCGCCTATGCCTGACGCTACTGGCATTTTGCGGTTGCGGCGAAAGCCCCTCTTCTTCCGGCTCAACTCCCGCGGCCAAATCCGCAGTCGCTCCATCTATGCCCACTAATCAACCGACGATTAGTTTACTTTTCGCTTACGGTTCCGAGAAGGAAGAGTGGATCAAGGAAGTCACGGCAGACTTCAATGCCGATGCGTCGAAGACGTTCGGCGGCAAAAAGATTGTCATTGAAGCGAAGCCGATGGGCTCTGGCGAATGCATTGATGAGATCCTGGCAGGCAGACTCAAAGCGCATATCGTCAGTCCGGCGTCCGGCGCATTCATCAAACTCGGCAACGCCGAATCGCGCGTCAAAACGGGCAAAGATTTGATTGCATCCACGGAGAATCTGGTCGTATCGCCCGTGGTGATCGCGATGTGGAAACCGATGGCCGAAGCGATTGGCTGGGGCAAGAAACCGGTGGGCTGGGCGGAGATTTTCGCGCTCTCAAGAGCGCCAGGCGGATGGGCAGACTACGGCAAGCCACAGTGGGGCCGCTTCAAATTCGGCCACACACATCCCCAGTTCAGCAACAGCGGCCTGATCTCGATCTTCGCCGAAACCTACGCCGGAGCCGCGAAAGTCAATAATCTGAGTCTCGATGATTTGAAGAAAAAGGAAGTCACCGATTTCGTTGGCGAGATCGAGCGTTCAGTTGTTCATTATGGAAGTTCAACCGGGTTCTTCGGCAAGAAAATGTTCGCCAATGGACCGGAATATCTCAGCGCCGCTGTGCTGTACGAGAATATGGTGATCGAAGCCAATTCAGGCAAGATCCCGCTTCCATTTCCAATTGCCGCGATTTATCCAAAAGAAGGGACCTTCTGGAGCGATCACCCCGCCGGAATCGTGGAGCGCGATTGGGTCACTGCGGAGCAACGCTCAGCCGCATCCATCTACATCAAATATCTGCTCGACCGCCCGCAGCAGGAAAAAGCGCTCGCCTACGGATTTCGCCCATCGTCCCCGGACGTTCAATTGACGGCGCCATTCGATTCGCAACACGGCGTCGATCCGAAAGAGCCGCAAACGACATTGGAGGTGCCTTCCGTCGAGGTGATCAACGGCATTGTCAAGTTGTGGGAAACGCACAAGAAGCATTCCAACATCGTGTTGGTCGTGGATGTGTCGGGGAGTATGTCCGAGGACAATAAGATCATTCACGCACGTGAGGGCGCACAACAATTAATCGATGTGCTTCACGACGAGGATACTATTTCTCTGCTCGCGTTCGATCACCGTCTGATGTGGGCGGAAAAGAATGTCTCGCTCAAAGACGGTAGAGACCGCATGAAAGGCACGATCGGTTCGCTTATTCCTGGCGGCGGAACAGCGCTCTACGATGCAGTCAGCGAAGCGTGCGCGCATCTGGAAGCGA
>JBBRGE010000358.1:0-2596 GCA_038241045.1 Hyphomicrobiales bacterium
CAGCAAGGGTGCGTTTCAGGACATTCTGGAAGGCTGGCGGAAAACCTTGCGCAAGAACGACGAAGACCCGTTCGGCGACACGCCCACCGAAGAGATCAAGAAGAAGGAACTCGACGCGCTGTTGATCGGCGACGATGTATCGGCGGCCGCGGTGCTGCACGGAGCCATCGAGGATTTCGCGCAGGAACTGGCCTTCGTTACGCGGCGATTTCTCAAGACCAAGGCGTGGGACAAGACCGAGGCGATTGTGGTCGGCGGTGGCTTTCGCCAAAGCCGGATCGGCGAATTGGCGATTGCGCGTGCGGGAATGATTCTCGACGCCGAAAAAATCAAGATTGACATGATCCCGATAAGATTTGATCCCGACGAGGCGGCGCTGATCGGCTGCGCGCATCTGGCACCGTCATGGATTTTCGAGGCGCATGATTGCATTCTGGCCGTCGATATCGGCGGCACCAACATCCGCTGCGGCGTCGTCGAGACACGGCAAAAGAAGGCGGCCGACCTCTCCAAGGCGCAGGTCTGGAAATCGAAGGTCTGGCGTCACGCCGACGATGAGCCGACGCGCGAGGGCGCGGTGAAGAAGCTTGCCGGAATGCTCAAGGATTTCATTAAGGAAGCCGAAAGCGAAGGCCTGAAGCTGACGCCGTTCATTGGCATCGCCTGTCCCGGCGTGATTGACGACGACGGCTCAATTGAAAAAGGCGCGCAGAATCTTCCGGGCAATTGGGAGAGCAGCAAGTTCAACCTGCCGGCGAGCCTGATGGAAGCCATCCCGGAAATCGGAAAGCACGACACCGCCGTGCTGATGCACAATGACGGCGTGGTGCAGGGCCTGAGCGAAATCCCGTTCATGCAGGACTACAAGCGCTGGGGCATCCTCACCATCGGGACGGGCCTCGGCAACGCCCGCTTCACCATGCGCAACGCCAAGAAATAAACACCGGGCTGGCGGGCGCGGCGGATTGCCGCGCTGAGGCGAAGTCGCTAAAATGTCTCCAGAAATTAAAAAATTTGGTACCGGCCCGCGCTGTTGATTTGAAATGCGCTGGGCGACTGGGCGGGGCAGGATGCGCAGAAACAGCCTGATTTTATTGGGTTTTGCGGGAGCAGGAGCGCTGTGGGCATGTGCTGCGCAAGCTGCGCCGTCGCAGCTTTACGGCAAGTCAGTCGTGGTGACGTGGACCGAAGAGCGCCAGCAAAAGGTGAACGGCGAGGAAGCCATTCGCAATGTCGGACGCAACGGCCAGTTTAGTGTTTATCTTAGTGCGGCAGGCAAACCCTTCAGTCGGATGAGCTATTCATTTTCAGGCTCTCGCGGCGGCCTCAAGTCAGGAAACCGGGACGTCGTCGGCGGCGAAGGCGGAAGTGGGCCGAGCGTGTCTTTTTCCGGAAATTCGTTAAGTGCCGCCAAATCCATGAGTGGCGGAGCGCGCAACATTCTTGTGTCGTTCGACGGCGGATTTCAAAGCTGCTCGGCTCAAGTGCTGACCGGCAAGGAATCAGGCGCGTCGCACATCAAGATGACGAGCATGGTGAACGGTAACAAGCTCGAAGTGCTCTCTGTGAAAACCGGCGCGGCAAGCTGCAGAATTCAAGCCGGAAACGTATTCGGCGAGTGAACCGGCTTCTTTTTGAGGGCGACCAAGAGAGATGTCCAAGCGACTTAGCCTGACCGCCATTCTGGCGACGCTGCTGACGTTTGCCGCAGCTCACGACGCGCTGGCGGAAAAACGCGTTGCGCTCATTCTCGGCATTTCCAAATATCAGAACGTGCCAGCGCTAACCAATCCGGCGCGCGACGCCGCCGCCATGGGCGAAGTTTTTAAGAAGGCCGGGTTCGACACCGTCGATACCAAGCTCGACCTGACCATCTCCGGACTGCGCCGTGAGGTCCGTGATTTTGCTGCCGCTGCGGCCAATGCCGACATCGCGGTGGTTTATTACGCGGGCCACGGCATCGAGGTTAGCGGCACCAACTATCTCATCCCGGCCGACGCACGACTTCAGAGCGATTTCGATATTCCGGACGAGACGGTCTCATTGGACCGCATTCTTCAGGCGCTCGAGCCGGTCAAGCGGTTGCGTTTGGTGATTCTGGACGCCTGTCGCGACAATCCGTTCGACAAGTCGATGAAGCGCAGCCTCGGCGGCACGCGATCGATCGGTCGCGGTCTTGCGGAAGTTGAACCGACCAAAAATACTTTGATCGCGTTCGCGGCGAAAGCGGGCGCTGTTGCGGGCGACGGCGACGGCGCGAACAGTCCATTTGCGACCGCGTTGATGAAATATCTGACAGCGCCGGGTCTCGATCTGCGTCTGGCTTTCGGCAAGGTGCGCGACGACGTGGTCAAGACCACTAACAATCGTCAGGAGCCGTTTATGTACGGTTCGCTCGGCGGAGATACGGTGGCGTTGGTGCCGCAATCGGTGATTCCACCGGCCGACCCCGACGCGGCCGCGCGCAAAGATTATGAA
This sequence comes from Hyphomicrobiales bacterium, assembly GCA_038241045.1. Classification (GTDB taxonomy): domain Bacteria; phylum Pseudomonadota; class Alphaproteobacteria; order Rhizobiales; family Xanthobacteraceae; genus Afipia. The sequence goes on from JBBRGE010000358.1 coordinate 2,479, forward strand.
TTCGCGGCGCAAATCGGCACCAAGGCTGCATGGGCTTCTTTCCTCGTCGCACGGTCGACGGGGCTTTATGCCGATTTGGCTCGCGCCCAGGCTGCAAAGCTGAATTCGGCCGAAAGCG
>JBBRGE010000359.1:0-2561 GCA_038241045.1 Hyphomicrobiales bacterium
AGGCCAAACGGCGGGCGCGCGTCGATGCTCGGTTCGTCAACAACGCGATGATGGCGACCCTCATGGGGGCCGTTGTGTCTGATGGGCTCGACAGCGGACAGGTTGTCAGCGGCGTCGGCGGACAGTATAACTTTGTCGCGCAGGCTTTCGCGCTTGATGGCGCGCGCTCGATTCTCACCGTCGAAGCCGCGCGCAGCTCCGGCCGCAAAGCCTTCTCGAATATCCGCTGGTCTTATGGACACACCACGATCCCGCGCCATTTGCGCGATGTGATTGTGACCGAGTATGGCGTTGCAGACTTGCGCGGGAAATCCGACGCCGACGTGATTGCCGCGATGCTGTCGATCTCAGACTCGCGATTTCAGAACGAGTTGATGAGGCAGGCCAAGGACGCAGGAAAACTGCCGAAGGCCTTCGAGATTCCTGGCGCCCATCGCGATAATTATGCTGAGCGCATCACCACGGCATTGAAGCTTGCGCGTGAGGTGGGGCTGTTGCCGTCATTTCCGTTCGGGTCGGATTTCACGGATGTCGAGCAACGGTTGATTCCTGCCTTGCTGGCCGTCAAGAATGCGGCAGCGCATACTTCACAATTTCTAGGGCTAGCGTGGCGGGGTCTGTCCGCAAAACCCGATGCCGAAGCAATGGCGGCTCTAGCGCGGCTTCAACTCGATGCGCCGAAATCGCTCTCCGACAGGCTTTATCGCGTGCTGATTGGCGCGGCGTTGGCTCGCAGCGCGAAGACCTAGCGGTTTTTGAAATTCGGCTTTCGTTTGTCAAGGAAGGCGGACATTCCCTCGGCGCGATCCTCCAATCCAAATGTCGAGTGGAATAGATCGCCTTCGAGGTCCATGCCCTGCGCAAGCGTCGTCTCGAAAACACGGTTGACAGCGTTCTTGGCCATCGCTGCAACTGGCTGCGACATCGACGCGATTTTCTCCGCTATCGCCATCACTTCATCCATCAATTTGTCCGCTGGAAAAATCCTGCTGACGAGACCGGATCGTTCAGCTTCGGCCGCATCCATCATCCGACCTGTCAGGCACAAATCCATCGCTTTGGATTTGCCGACCGCGCGCGTGAGACGCTGCGTTCCGCCGAGACCCGGAATGGTGCCGAGCGTGATTTCAGGCTGACCGAATTTGGCGGTGTCGGATGCGATGATGATGTCGCACATCATGGCGAGTTCGCAGCCGCCGCCGAGCGCATAGCCGCTCACGGCGGCAATCGTCGGTTTCTTGCAGGTTGCGACACGGTCGCCGCCGATGTCGAGGAAATCCCGGCTGTACATGTCCATGAATTTTTTCGGCTGCATCTCTTTAATATCGGCGCCGGCGGCGAACGCTTTCTCGTTCCCGGTAACGACGATGCACCCGATGGCTGAATCGGCCTCGAGATCATCGACGGCTGCCGCAATTTCGCCGAACACGCCATACGACAGCGCGTTGAGAATCTTTGGCCGATTGATCTTGATGATGCCGACCGCGTCTCTGCTCTCGACGATGATGTGTTCGAATGTCGCCATGGTTCGCCCCCGGTCGGCGCGGGCAATAACGCCCTCAACCCGCCGCGGGCGGCAATGTGCCTTCTGGCGTAGCAGTCCGCAAGACGACGAAAAAGCCCCGCCGGAATGGCGGGGTTTCGCATTTCAACGCCAACTAGCTGTCAGGCAATAATAAGACGCGCAGCGGACGCCAGCGTCAGCAGGCTCCCGAATGCGACGAAGATTTTCCCGATCAGCGACGTGCTGCTCCACGGGTGGCTTTGATCGATTGAAATTGATTGCCGCTCGCTCGATGGCACCGCCCTAACGATACGTCCGGAAGCCGGCGCGGGAACAGGCGCGACCGCAATGAGGTCTTCGGTCTTCACCTCGGCTTTTTCGGTCGCCATCGCGCGATCGATATCGTTCAACTGATTGGCAGAGGCAATCTGCACGCCGTTCATGGTGATAATGTCATTGTCGTCCGCTGCAGCCAGGTTGCGGGCGTCATCGTCGTCGCGTGAATGAAGATTACCGACTGTCAGTTCCGCCCGAGCATTTGCGACCGATGGCTGCGCGGCGAGTTTCTTCAGCGCGTCATCGGATTTTGATAACTTGCCACGCGCCGCTGCATCGGCAAGCTTCGCGCCATGTTTGGCTCGCGCCACATGCGATTTGCTTTTCGCCGAAGCGAGGAGTTTTTTCTTGTTGAAGGTCGAAAGCACGATTGGCGCGTCCGCCGACTTCCTCGCTGCTGCCGAACTCGATTCCGCTTGCGCCGGCGGCGAAAAGCACATCCATAATCCGAAGCTGGCGGCGGCCAAAGCGGCCAGCCCTTTGTCCCTGATCTGCATGGCAATCTCCCGTCGCCTTGCCCCCGCTACGCACACCATCTGCACCGCGTGACCGCAGAACGGCGGAAAAAGGGATTCTTGTGGCAGGGTTGCCCCGAAATCGCCTTTGTTCACGATTGCGTGATTGCAACTTTGGTCCGTAACACTTTAGGAACAGGAACGAATTGCCTTAGTGGGAGCGCGCGTGCGCGAACGGGATAACGAGTGGACCGACCTGATGCGGT
>JBBRGE010000360.1:0-2556 GCA_038241045.1 Hyphomicrobiales bacterium
GTATTCATGCAATCAGGCTTACTTGCGTTTGCTGATGTCCACATAATCGCGATTGGTCGCGCCGGAATAGAGCTGGCGCGGACGCCCGATCTTCTGATGCGGGTCCTGAATCATCTCGCTCCACTGGCTGATCCAGCCGACGGTGCGGGCAACCGCGAACAGCACAGTGAACATCGAGGTCGGGAAGCCCATCGCCTTCAAGGTGATGCCCGAATAGAAATCGACGTTCGGATAAAGCTTGCGATCGATGAAATACGGATCGCTGAGCGCGATCCGCTCAAGCTCAAGCGCAATCGGCAGCAGCGGATCGTTGGCGTGGCCGGTCTCTTTCAAGACCTTGTGGCACATCTGCTGCATGATCTTGGCGCGCGGATCGTAGTTCTTGTAGACGCGGTGGCCGAAGCCCATCAGCCGCACCTTGCTGTCCTTTTCCTTCACCTTCTTGATGAAGTCTGGAATCTTGTCGACGCTGCCGATCTCGGCGAGCATCGCAAGTGCGGCTTCATTGGCGCCGCCATGTGCCGGTCCCCACAGACACGCAATGCCGGCAGCGATACAGGCGAACGGATTGGCACCGGAGGAGCCCGCGATGCGCACCGTCGAGGTCGATGCGTTCTGTTCGTGATCTGCGTGGAGGATGAAAATCTTGTCGAGCGCCTCAGCCAGCACCGGATTGATCTTGTAGTCTTCGCACGGCACCGCAAAGCACATGTGAAGGAAGTTCTCGGCGAAACTCAGCGAGTTCTTCGGATACACGAACGGCTGACCGATATTGTATTTGAACGCCATCGCCGCCAGCGTCGGAATTTTCGCAATCATCCGCATCGAGGCAATCATGCGCTGCTTCGGATCGGAGATGTCGGTGGAGTCGTTGTAGAAGGCGGCGAGTGCGCCGACCGATGCGACCATGACGGCCATCGGATGCGCGTCGCGACGGAAGCCCTGGAAGAAGCGCGCCATCTGCTCGTGGACCATCGTGTGATGGATCACGCGGTTGTCGAAGTCTTCCTTCTGCACCTTGGTCGGCAGTTCGCCGTACAGCAGCAGATAGCAGGTCTCAAGAAAGTCGCCCTTGTCGGCGAGCTGTTCGATCGGATAGCCGCGATAAAGAAGAATGCCGGCGTCGCCGTCGATATAGGTGATCTTGGAGTCGCATGAGCCCGTCGAGGTGAAGCCGGGATCGTAGGTGAACATCCCGGTCTGGGCGTAGAGCTTGCCGATGTCGATCACGTCGGGGCCGACGCTGCCGCTCATGACCGGAAAATCGACGGACTTGCCGTCAACGGTCAGCGTCGCCTTTTTGGTGTTGGTTTTTGCATCCATCGCACAGTCCCCGATGACAGTCTTACTCAGGACACACGAGGCTTAGCCGACGCCATATAGGACGCCGCGGCCCAATTGTCCCAGAACGATTGGACAAATGGGTAGCTTATTGCTGTGTGCGCTGCAAGATATGGCAGATTGGCCCTTCGTCAGGGTCACTTTTCGCTAACCGGCGGCCTGGTCCTTTAGCCGTTCGAGGCAGGTATCGCGCCCCAGCACGGCCAGCACGTCGAAGATGCCCGGCGAGGTGGTCCGCCCCGTCAGCGCCACCCGCAAGGGCTGGGCGACGCCGCCGAGTTTGAGGCCGTTTTGCTCGGCGAAGTCCCGCATGGCGGCTTCGGTGCTCTCCGCGCTCCAGTTTTTGACGGCCTCCAGCGCCGCGCGGAGTTTCCCGATCAATTGCCGCGTCTCCGGCGTCAGGACAGCCGCTGCCTTCGGCTCCATCGCCAGCGGACGGTCGGCGAAAATGAATTTGGCGCTGTCGATCAGTTCCACAATGGTCTTGGCGCGTTCTTTGAGACCCGGCATCGCCTGCAATAATTGAGCACGTGTTGTGTCGTTCAGCTTGGCCTTGATCGCGGCCCCGTCGGGCACGAACTGCAGCACGTCCTCGAAACTGCGCAGCAGGGTTACATCGTCCGAGGTGCGAATGTAGTGGCCGTTGAGATTCTCAAGCTTGGCAAAATCGAACCGCGCCGCCGAGCGGCCAATCGCGCCCAAGTCGAAAGCGTCGACCATTTCCTGCGTCGAGAAAATTTCCTGATCGCCATGGCTCCATCCAAGCCGCACCAGATAATTGCGTAGCGCTTCGGGTAGGTAGCCGAGCGCGCGATACGCCTCGACCCCGAGCGCGCCGTGGCGTTTGGAGAGTTTCGATCCGTCCGGGCCGTGGATCAGCGGGATGTGCGACATCACCGGAACGCTCCAGCCGAGCGCATCATAGATTTGCTTCTGACGCGCCGCATTGATGAGATGGTCGTCGCCGCGAATGACATGCGTCACGCCCATGTCGTGATCGTCGACCACGACGGCCAGCATGTAGGTCGGATTGCCGTCCGAGCGCAGCAAAACCAGATCGTCGAGATTTTCGTTCTGCCAGACCACGCGGCCTTGCACCTGATCCTCGATCACGGTCTCGCCCGATGTGGAAGCCTTGAGCCGAATGGTTGGCTTGACGCCGAAGGGTGCTTCCGACGGATCGCGATCGCGCCAGCGGCCATCGTAGCGGACCGC
>JBBRGE010000361.1:0-2551 GCA_038241045.1 Hyphomicrobiales bacterium
AATTGATTCCAGTTTTGCCCCCGACAGATGAATCGACCTGCGCCAATAGCGACGTCGGCACCTGTACGAAATCCACGCCACGCCGAACAATCGATGCCGCGAACCCAGCAAGATCGCCGATCACGCCGCCGCCGAGCGCGATCACCAGATCGTTGCGCTCGATCCTGGCTGCAATGAGCGCCTCGCAAACCTCCTGCAACACCGCATAGCTTTTGGAACTTTCGCCTTCACTCACCACAATGCGCGACGACTCGATGCCCGCCTGCTTCAACGCGGCCTCGGTTTTTGCAAGCCAATGCTGCGCCACGGTCTTGTCGGTGACGATAGCAGTACGCGCGCCCGGACGCAGCGCCTTGATGCGCTCACCCAATGAGGCCAGCACATCTCGGCCGATCACGATGTCGTAGGCGCGCTCGCCCAGAGCCACATCGACGATCACCGGATTTGAAGATTTGATCGGGGCTGTCATGTGCCGCCGCTTTTCTGCAGATACTCGTAAAGCGCTGTCACACATTCATCGACGATCTTTTCATGCACGACATCGCGCGACGCAATCGTCAGATCGGCGAGGCGATAAACCGGACTTCGTTCAGCGATCAGTTTTTCGATGGTGGCCGCGGGATCTGCGGTCTGCAGCAAGGGACGATCCGCGCGCCGCTTCACGCGGCGAAGAATGATTTCGGCCTCGACGTCGAGCCAGATCGAGACGCCCTTGTCGGAAATACGAGCGCGCGTGTCCTCGCGCATGAACGCGCCGCCGCCGGTCGCCAGCACGCTGGGGCCGCTCTCGAGCAGCCGCGCAAGTACGCGCGCTTCGCCGTCGCGAAAATACGGCTCGCCATGGGCTGCAAAAATTTCCGCAATCGTCATGCCGGCATGCGCCGCCTCGATCTCATGGTCGGCATCGAGAAACGGAATATGAAGCCGCGCCGCAAGTCTGCGCCCGATGGTCGATTTGCCCGCGCCCATCATGCCCACGAGCACGATGCTGCGTGCGCCCAGTGCGGCGACGATAGATGCCTCCCGGCCGGTACTTTGAGGTTGTTTGGCGGCGATTTCCGTCATGGGCTCTTATACTACTGCGGCGGTTCATGTCGCCAGAGTCTCTTGCCGAAACGCCGCGAACATGTTGCTTCTTTGGACGGAACGCTTCGCAAGCAGCTTGGCCATGCCATTGGTTAATGCCTCCGACGTTGCAGTTAAGGCCAGCACCGATGCCCAGTCTGTTTCGCTTCCTGACCGTCGTCGCCATTATCGGCGGCGTGATCTATGGCGGCATGTACGCGCTGGCGAATTTCGTCAATCCAAAGCCGCGCGAAATGACCATCAGCGTGCCGCCCGACAAGTTCCTGAAAAAGTAATCGGCACACGCTCATGGCGCGCGAAAAAACATCCGACGCCAAACTGACGGACCTGTTTCTCGACATGCTGGCGGCCGAACAGGGCGCGGGTGACAACACCTTGCAGGCCTATCGCGGCGACATCGACGATCTTGCGGGTTTTCTCACGCGCGCAAAGATGACGTTTCATTCAGCGACGACGCAGACGCTGCGCGATTATCTGGCCGATCTTGACGCGCGCGGATTCAAATCCTCGAGCGTGGCGCGCAAGATTTCCTCAACGCGGCATCTGTTTCGCTTCATGCTCAACGAGCGCATTCGTGCCGACGATCCTGCCGCGATTCTCAGCGGTCCGAAACGCGGACGCAGCCTGCCGAAGGTTCTGTCCATTCAGGATGTCGATCGGCTGTTGACGGAAGCGAAGACGCAGGCGGACGCGCCGGATCAGCCGCCGCTGCAAAAAGTCCGCGCACTTAGATTATCGTGCCTGCTGGAAATTCTCTACGCGACGGGACTGCGCGTCTCCGAATTGGTCGCGCTTCCGCTCTCGGCGGCACGCCGCGACGCGCGCATGATTGTGGTGCGCGGCAAGGGCAACAAGGAACGGCTGGTGCCGCTCAACGACACATCGAAGCAGGCGATGACGGATTATCTCGCAGCGCTCGATGCAATCAACAAGACTAAAAACAAGACATCGCAATCGAAGTGGCTGTTTCCCTCGTCGGGCGAAAGCGGGCATCTGACGCGACAACATTTCGCCCGCGATCTGAAGGAACTTGCGGCGGCATCTCACCTCGCGCCGCGCCTCGTCAGCCCGCATGTGCTGCGCCACGCATTTGCGTCGCATCTGCTGCACAACGGCGCGGATTTGCGGATCGTGCAGACGCTGCTCGGTCATACAGATATTTCGACAACCCAGATTTACACGCACGTTATCGAGGAGCGCTTGCAGAGCCTGGTGCGCGACCTGCATCCGCTGGCTGATAATGAATGAGGCTGCGAAAACGCCCGAAAATCAGCGCTTTCGGCAGCCACGCTTGACTTAAAGCCGCTTCTTGACTTGAAAGACAGCGCAAGCCTGTCGCGTTCGCCCTTCGCATGAAGCGCGTGACCCCTTATATGAGAGCCATGCCGGATTCGATGCGAAGCTATCTCGATTTTGAAAAGCCCGTTGCCGAGCTTGATTCCAAGGTCGATGAATTGCGCGCGCT
>JBBRGE010000362.1:0-2550 GCA_038241045.1 Hyphomicrobiales bacterium
TGGGCTTGCGCTACATAGTCGCCAGCGGTAATCTCGGACCAGACGCGGCGGGTGAGTTTGTCGCCGCGATATGCCGCTTTGCTGCCGTGTCCGCGTGCAGGCTTGAAGAATAATCCGGCTCGCCCGCGCCAGAGTTCATAAACGTTTGCCGTCGATACTACTCGCGTGTTCGGTACGCCGTGTTTTAGGGCGATCAGCGCTTTCGCCGGCAATCCCCAATGTGAAAGGCGCTCCGAATCTGACAGCAATGCAAGATTTCGTTTGTCGGCTAACATGGCGTGCACATGCGGATTGGGCGTAACGACCACTGCCCCGCGCTCGTAAGCGATCCGAAGTGCAGCGTGTCGCGGCTCGTCGAAGCCGAAATCGACGAGACGGTTGTAGACCAGGTCGATCGAACGGCCGTCAATCGCCAAGCTGTTGCCATCGCCAGTCAGGCAGCTTGCATCGGCAATTACCGTCTCGAGCCCGTTTTGCTCCAGCAGCGCCTGCGCGAGCTGGAATTCGGGATAGAGGTGCTGCTGTTCGGGCGCATCATCGACGATCGCGATCAACTTCGGCATTCCGCTGCCGCGTTGAAGCGACCACTCCTTGAGAAACATATTTAAAATGTTTGCTGAAAACGTCGCGGCAGTCGCTTTTTCGGTTGGGCTGTCACCGGCTGCACAACAAGTACGCTGAGCCCGCGCGAGGACAGCGTTTAGGAAGGCGCCCCCAGCATTGGTGTTCACCTCGATCAATTGCGGTCCAGCGGGTGTGATGTGAAAGTCATAGCCCATCAAGGCTCCGACGGGGCCAAAGTCGCGCTGAGCGATGAGCGGAGCTTCCGCCAAAGCAGCTGCCCGGTAACCCGGCAGCCTCTCCGCCGCTTCGATCGCAGCGATGATGCCCATCATGCCATCCAGAACGGCGGATGGAACGAAAACTGCGGCATTTGAAAAGAGCGTCGGATGCGACACGCTTAACTGCCGTGCAAAGCCTTTGACGCCTACTTCCCCATCGAAGGCCTCCGCTAGCCGTTCCCGGTCAAGGGTAGTGCAATAGCAGCCTTGGTTCAGGGCTTCTGCTCGATTGGCACTGGCTTTGCCAGCCGTCTTCAATGCATCACTTGTCATCCAGAACGACCCCCGTTTTCGACGCCGATCGCGCCACGGCATCGGGCAACGACACGACCAGCCAAGGGCTTGCAACTCTGGAGGAGTTGACGCCATCGGCCGTTGTGGCGCCACCTGGTGTTGCTGCGGAATTCCGGTCTCGAGGTGGATCCCGGCCGGGTGGAAAACACCGGGCTAGCCAATCGAATAGAGTTGAGTGCCATAGCTATTTCATCTTTAACCTTTTTTTATCCCAGTCCGACAGTGTTGTGCACGATCAACAATAGCGAGCATATTGCGCGCGGCTTCAATCGTCAGCCGGTGCGGCGTAGCCTCCGATCGTGGTGAAATATACCGCGCCATCTCACGCACCAGTTCCGAACTTTCTTGGGGCACTCTCCCGAGCAACGCCACGACTATGTTTTCCAACGCAATCAAACGAACGCGAATATTGACGGCTTCGGCATCGCCGATATTGCCGACAATGGTGGCATGTGTTTTGGCTAAATCGGAAGCCTCGACTGATCCCCCCTCATTTTCCCATCGCGCCACCGAGCGTTCAAGAGTTTTCGCCCGACCGAGATCCAATGCATTATCGCACATAATCAGATGCTCCGGACTATTGACCAATTATCTTCAATGATATGAAAGAGCAGCGTGGACATGATGCGCGATCATCGCTTCCTCGTCAGTTGCAATTACGCGGACCTCGACATCGCCATCTGCTGCACTAATACAAGCTTCGCTTGCCTTATTAGCTGCGGGGTCAAGTCGCACGCCGAGCCATGACAATCGCTCGCAGACTGCCGCGCGAATTTCAGGAGAATTCGCACCGATTCCGGCTGTGAACACGATCCCGTCCAGCCCGCCCAGCGCTGCTGCCATTCCGGCGATCTCGATTGCGAGACGATATGTAAACAGCTCGATTGCCTCGTGGGCATGGTTATCCTTGCTGACCAGCAAAACGCGCATATCGTCGCTGATTCCCGAAACGCCAAGCAGGCCGGATTTTTTGTAGAGCAAGTTCTCAATATCGGCGAAGCTGTGCCCCTGCCGTCCGAGATAAAGGATCACTCCAGGGTCGAGACTGCCGCACCGCGTAGCCATGACAAGTCCATCGAGCACACTGAAACCGAAAGTCGTCGCAATGCTCGCACCATTGCGAAGGGCGCACAGACTGGCGCCGGCTCCGAGATGGGCAACAACTACCCTACCGTTTGCTAACGATCCTTCCTCTTCGCGCAAACGACCGGCTATGTATTCGAAGGATAAACCATGAAATCCGTAACGCCGTACACCGGCATCGGAAATCGTGCGTGGCAGCGCAATGCGCTGTGCGACCGCCGGGAGTGTATGATGAAATGCGGTGTCGAAACAGGCGATTTGCGGCAGTTCGGGCCGGGCCAGCGCAATCGCGCGAATGGGCGCGATACTGTGCGGCATGTGGATCGGATCT
>JBBRGE010000363.1:0-2544 GCA_038241045.1 Hyphomicrobiales bacterium
AAAAAAGCGCCCCGGGGCACCGGGACGCTTTCTCACCTAAAAATTAGGTCTTGGAGATTACATCAAGTCGCGGCTCAGGCTGCGGCTTTCGTGCTTTCGATCACCTTTGAGGCGGACTCCGACGAACTGATCGGAATCACGCGCGGCTTTTTGGCTTCCGGGATCTCGCGGACGAGATCGACATGGAGCAGGCCGTTCTCCAGCGAGGCGTTCTTCACCTGCACGAAATCGGCAAGCTGGAACTGACGCTCGAACGCGCGCGACGCGATGCCGCGATAAAGCACTTCGGACTGGCTCTCGGTGTTTTCGTTGGCGGCTTTTTCGCCCTTGATCGTCAAGGTGTTTTCCTTGGCGACGATCGAGATTTCATTCTGCGAGAAGCCTGAGACTGCAACCGAGATGCGGAAGTCGTTCTCACCCGTGCGCTCGATATTGTAGGGCGGATAGCCCGTCGAGCCTTCGCCGGGTCCTTGGCCGTTCGCCTGATCGAGCAGGGAAAACAGCCGGTCGAAACCGATGGTGGAACGATAAAAGGGGGCAAGGTCGAATGTACGCATGAAGTCCTCCAAAGTTGAGCGACCAGCGCGTGGTGTCAGGCGAGACGGAATCGTGACGAGAACCGTAACGCCGAGCACAACGCGCCACTCTTTTTCAAAGAGCAGACAACCCGCCACTGTTGGCCGGGTTTTCGTTCTGCGTACCGCCTAGAGAGGCCGGTACGAAACTGATATGGGAGGGCCCATTCCGTCTTCAAGAGGCTGCGGATAGCTTCAGTGAGCATGAAATTTGTCATGACCGGGCTTGTCCCGGTCATCCCGACCTTTTAGGCAATGTGCTTCATGCATCGAGGTCACCGGAACAAGTCCGGTGACGACAACTCGATCTAGATTTGCCCTCGGTTCTCATTTCATGACGCTCGTTTCCATTCCGGCCAATCCCGTTCCAGACGGCGCCATCACCGGCACCATCACAACGCCCGACGGCGCGGAATTGCGTTTCGCGCGCTGGCCGCCGCCGGCCAATCGCAAGGGTACGGTCTGCGTGTTTGCCGGGCGCGGCGAATCCATCGAGAAATATTTCGAGACGGTGCGCGATCTGCAGGAGCGCGGCTTTGCGGTGGCGATGATCGACTGGCGCGGGCAGGGCCATTCGTCCAGGCAGTTGCGCGATCCGCGCAAGGGTTACGTTCATAGCTTTTCGGATTTCGAAATCGATGTGGAGGCTTTCATCAACCAGATCGTGCTTCCGGATTGTCCGCCGCCATACTTCGCGCTGGCGCATTCGATGGGCGGCGCGGTGATGCTGCGCGTCGCGCATGCCGGCAAACGATATTTCGATCGCATGGTGCTCTCTGCGCCGATGATCGATTTGCCGAATCCCAGCATGTCGCTGCCGGTTCGCGTTCTTATCCGCGCGTTGCGGTGGGCGGGGATGGGCGGCAATTTCGTGCCCGGCGGCAACGCCGTCCTCACCGGCACGCAGAATTTTATAAATAATCCGCTGACGACCGACGTGGTGCGCTATGCACGCAACGCTGCGATCTATGACGAAGACCCGACGCTCGGCATTGCGTCGCCGACAGTGGCCTGGGCCGATGCTGCGTTTCGCGCAATGGTGGAATTTCGCGGAACAGACTACCCGGTGCGCATCCGCCAGCCGATCCTGATGCTGGCAGCGAGCAACGACACGGTTGTCTCAACGCCTGCGATCGAGGAGTTCGCCTATCATCTGCGTGGCGGTTCGCATCTCGTCATCGCGGGCGCGAAGCATGAGATTTTGCAGGAGCAGGATCGCTTCCGGTCGCAATTCTGGGCAGCGTTCGATGCTTTCGTGCCGGGGACGCCGCTGTTCAAGTAAACAAGGTTATTTTCAATTGTCATGGCCGGGCTTGTCCCGGCCATCCCGATAATTGGGAACCGTGCCCTACCAGTCGGGATCACCGGGACAAGCCCGGTGATGACAAATTATAAATTGTAAATCTTCGCCAGCATCTCGCCCGCGAGATAAATCCCAAGCAGCATCATCGCGATCAGGAACCAGCGGCGGAACGTCTCGGCGTCCATCCGCGCACGCAAAACCTGTCCGAGATACATGCCGGCAAAAGCCGCGGCCATTGCGACGCCGCCGGGCAAAGCGACGGTCGCGTTCAACAGTCCCGCACCTGTGAGGTTGAACGCGAGCGCGAGCGTCGCGGTGGTGAAGAACACGCCGAGCGCCTGGACCAGTTCGTCCTTCTCCATGCCGATGGCTTGCATGAACGGCATCGAGGGAATGACCTGCACGCCGGTCGCAGCCGAGATGACGCCGGTGACTAGGCCGACGATGCCGCCGACCCATTTTTCATGCGGCCGCGCGACGCTGAAGCGCAACTTGGTGAGACCGATGATGGCGTAGATCACCAGCAGTATGCCGAGCACGACTGTGCCGTAACGTGCGTAAGGCCCCGTCATCAGTCCGGCGCCTGAGAGAATGCCGATGACGGTGCCGATCATTAGCGGCCACAGCCGCCGCACGATGTCGCGCAGATAAGGGCCGACAAAAGTC
>JBBRGE010000364.1:0-2535 GCA_038241045.1 Hyphomicrobiales bacterium
GGCGATCTGCCGCAAGAGTTATGTGCACGACACCATCGTCACGGCGTTCGAGGACGGCATCCTCGAGCGCTTCGCCGCCACCATGAAGGGCTACCGCTCGCAATCGAAGCGCGAGCAATTGCTGGCGCAAGTGGTGGCGACCGCGGCGGCGTAGTCGTCCGCGCAGTTTCAGATTCCAATTAAAAACAGCCACGAGCCCAACCGATTTTGGCTGGTCATGGCGAGCGAACCGAAGCAATCCACTCTTGCTTTGTTGCCTCATGGATTGCTTCGCTTCGCTCGCAATGACGGCAAGATATGTCTCCGCCTTCCCGCGGCGCATCGCATCCGAGTTATGCTGAAACTTTTGCCCCTCGAAAGAACAGAGGGCGCAGGGAAAGCCGGGTGCCCGTTGCACCCGCAGCCGCGCGTGTAGTGTAGAAAGCACGCGCGTTAGTCACCACAGGTTCACCGGAACACCCGGCCTTCCCTGCGCAATGGTTTTAACGGTTTCCTCCGCGCTCTCCCCGGTGACCGGGCTTGTTTGCCACCGTCGTCGGTGAAATTTCTTTCGCCAACTTGACACCAGCGTCGGGGTGTCAGGACCACACGGCTTCGCCGTCCGCGCGCAACGTCATTCGTCTTTTGACATGCCGCGTCCACCGCATCCCGCACCAACGTCCGTGACGATCATGATACGTCCCTCAAGCGGGACGGGATGCGCGGGATATGCCGGTGATTTGGGGTCGAGATCAACTGCGGCACATTGGCACGACGGGCAAATCAGCGTGCTGCTCAGCAGCCCGTGAACATCAAGAATTTCCATCCGGATCGAGTCACCAAGCGCGCCGTGGCGATCGGCATCCGACGGCTCAGACGGCCGGCTTTGCCTGGCGCTTGTCCAAAGCCGACAAGGCCCCCAGCAGCACAGATCGTATCCGCTCCGTATCTGCGGACTTTACGATCGACGGGTCGAGGTAGAAGTCCATGCCCGGCATGCGTTCGATTACGACGCCACCTTTGTCGGCCGACGTATCGATCATGCTGTCGACTGCATAGGGGATTACTTCGCGGCTGATCCCCTTCATTGTAATTGGCTGTAGTGCATGTGAGGTAATGACATCGTTCACGAGCGCAAACGTTTCGTAACTGATGACAATGCCGCCAGGTTCGGCGATGGATTGCAGTCGCGCAGCAAGATTGGCTTCAGCGCCGATGATGGTGTAATCCATTCGATCGGCGCTGCCGAAGTTGCCGACGTTGCAGTACCCGGAATTGATGCCGATGCGTGATTTGAACGGCTGCTCGATTCCTTGAGCGCGCCATTTTGCGTTCAGCTCAACCAGCCGGCGCTGCATGCGCCACGCCATCTGCAGGCACGCTTGAGCGTCGGCACGGTCACCCTTGGTTTCCGGGTCACCGAAGAAAATCAGCATTGCATCGCCGATGAATTTGTCGATCGTGCCGCCGTGCTCGTGGGCAATCGCGGACATCTCCGTGAAATACTCGTTGAGCAGCTGGGTGATTAGTTCCGGCTGCAGCCGCTCTGTCGTTGCCGTAAAGTTCTGAATGTCGGAAAAGAAAATCGTGAGCTTCTTTCGTTCGGTATGGATCGTAACATCCTTCTGGCCGCTAAAAATGCTCTTATAAACCTGTGGCGAAATGTACCGCGATATCTTCATCGACAGCGCCGCCAGGAAGTCGTTGGCGGATTCAAGCTCCCGGTTCATTCCCTTGATACGCATCGCCTGGCGTCGCTGCATGCCCAGGAACGATACGCCGCAAACGGCAGCCAGCACGAAATACGCCAACAGAAACTTGAAGGAGAATAAATTCGCGGCAATCGGCTGCGCGATAGAGACTTCCTGGATGCCGCGAACATCGCCGACTTTCCAATCTCTTTTCGGACTTTCGGGATGGCTGTTGTGACAACTGACACAGGCAGCACCCATGATCACGGGAGCGACGAGACGCACGCTGTCGCTGAACACCGATGTGGAAGTATCGACAATTTTCTGGTTGGGATTGCTGCGCAGGCTTTCGAGCGCACTCTTCTCAAATTCATCAAGCTGATGCGGCGCGCGGTTCTCGAAGGGAAAATCGGAAACGAAGCGGTAATGGATATTTTCCTGTTGCGCGCCGATCACCTTGCCGAGTTCCAATGACAGCGTGGCCGGGATCGGAATGGCTCCTGGAATTGTCTCATAATTATGGGCGACTTGGGTCGAGCCTGGATTGGCCAAAACGCGCGCGACTACATTGGTCGCGTAATATCCCCGAACGCTGGTGATCACGGAGTTCAGGTCCGATGCCTGACGTCGCAGCGCCACCTCGGCCAGATTTGTCAGATCGAGCCACACCGCCAGCGGCAGCGCCAATAAGAGAACCGCAATGAGCAGGCCCATTATCAATCCGCGGGACCGATAATCTTCAACAATCGGCTTTTCCATAAGCTCCACCGGCGTTTGAATGGCTCGAAGTCAGTCGTCGATTGCGATGGTGAATCCCAGAGCCGCAGCGAATCGAAGGAAAAGGACCGCGCGTCAAAAATGACGA
>JBBRGE010000365.1:0-2511 GCA_038241045.1 Hyphomicrobiales bacterium
TTCGATTAGCTAACCCAGCGCCAGCCGGGGAACAAGCCTTCCGGTTGCGAGGTTGAAATGCTAACGCGCAGGGGCGTCTATTTGTCAGGGATTTATCATGACCGGCCCGCGCCGCAGTGTTTTGTTCATGCCGGGGTCAAATGCACGCGCGCTGGAGAAGGCGCGCAACCTCCCCGCCGACGGAATTATCCTCGATCTTGAGGATTCGGTTGCACCTGACGCCAAGCCGCTCGCGCGCGATCAGATTGCGCAGGCGGTCGCGGCAAAAGGTTTTGGCAGGCGCGAGATTATCATTCGCACCAACAATCTCGAATCGCCCTGGTGGCAGGACGATATCGCGATGGCAGCCAAGGCCGCGCCCGACGGGATTCTGGTGCCGAAAGTATCCAACCCTGAAGACATTCAAATGATTTCTGGCATGCTTGCAAAACTGCAAGCCAATCCCGCAATCCGCGTCTGGGCGATGATTGAGACGCCCATCGGCGTGTTGCGTGCTCAGGAGATCGCGGCGCAGGCCCGCGATAGTACAACGCGGCTGACGGGTTTCATCATGGGTCCGAACGACATCGCGCGCGAAACGCGGATGCGGATGCTGCCGGGGCGGGCGGCGATGATTCCCTTATTTGCTCACTGCATTCTTGCCGCACGCGCTTACGGACTTGAAATTCTCGACGGCCCTTACAACGACATCAACGACGTCGCCGGATTTTCAAAAGAGTGCGCGCAAGGTCGCGACATGGGCTTCGATGGCAAGACGCTGATTCATCCTGGCCAGATCGATGCGGCGAATGCCGCTTACACGCCGCCGGCAGATGAGGTCGCGCGCGCCAGAAAGATCATCGGCGCTTTCGACGCGCTGGAGAATGCCGGCAAAGGCGTCGTACAGCTCGATGGCCAGATGGTGGAGCGGCTTCACGTCGAGATGGCGAAGCGGACGATTGCTATCGTAGATTCGATTGCGGCGATGAAGACAAAATAGCTAGATCGACGAATTCACAGCCAAGGCCGTTCGGTTTTTTCCTTCGCCTCAAATACGTCGATCGACTTGCCTTTCTCCATCGTCAATCCGATGTCGTCGAGGCCGTTGAAAAGGCAATGCTTGCGGAACGGGTCGATATCGAACTTGATCGTGCCGCCATCGGGGCCGCGAATTTCTTGCTTCTCGAGATCGACGGTCAGCGTTGCATTGGAGCCGCGGTCGGCATCGTCAAACAGCTTGTCCAACTCGTCCTGTGACACGCGGATCGGCAAAATCCCGTTCTTGAAACAGTTGTTGTAGAAAATGTCGCCGAACGATGTCGAGATGACGCATTTGATGCCGAAATCGGCAAGCGCCCAGGGCGCATGTTCGCGGCTCGACCCGCAGCCGAAATTGTCACCGGCGACAAGAATTTTCGCCTTGCGATAGGCCGGTTTGTTGAGCACGAAATCGGGATTCTCGCTGCCGTCGTCCTTGTAGCGCTGTTCGGAAAACAGGCCCTTGCCCAGGCCTGTACGCTTGATGGTTTTCAGATACTGCTTCGGAATAATCATGTCGGTATCGACATTGATGATCTTCAGCGGGGCAGCGACCCCTTCAAGCGTCGTGAACTTGTCCATCGCGCGATTCCAGTTTGGTGCAAGGCTGTGTGATGGCCGTTCTTTATCGCGATTGCCCGGTGCCGCAAAGCCTCAAATTGACGAGGTGGTATGACGATAGAGCATCACGCAACGCTCGCCTCAATTGCTTCCATGTCGTCGTCGGATAATCCGAAATGATGACCGATCTCATGAACCAGCACATGGGTCACGATATGCCCGAGAGTCTCATCATTCTCGGCCCAATAGTCGAGAATCGGCCGCCGGTAGAGCCAGATCATATTGGGCATCGGCGCAATGTCATCGTTGCTTCGGAAGGGCAATCCGACGCCCTGAAACAGCCCGAGCAGATCGAACTCGCTTTCAGCATCCATGGCGGTGAGAACTTCCTCCGATGGAAAGTCCTCGACGTGAAAAATCAAGCCTTCGCACAGATCGCGGAAATGTTTCGGCAGCTCTGCAAAGGCGTCGCGCGCGATAATCTCGATATCGGCGAGCGAAGGCGATTTTGACGATGACAGCATCCGCCCTCTTTAGGCTGCCTCAGGCTGTCAGCCAAGACTACAGTCAAGACCACGATATTGCCGATCCCGGTGTTGACGGCAGCGCACTGATCGGAGACGTTGCCGTCGAACCGGCATGCTCGAAGGAACATGAATTATGGCGCGACCGATTCCGACTGCGACATTGCTTGTTTGCTGCTGCGCGTTTCTTTTCGTCACAGCTGCGCGTGCGGGAGATGGTGCCACAATCACGACAAACCGGACTGCGGCAACGGCTCGGCATATGACAATTGAAGAATTCTCAGCTCAGAGCCGGAAAATTCTCCGCCGTTCCCCGCGCCGTGTTCGTATCTACCGCGATACGCTGGGTCCCAACGCCGTGAGAGTTTGTAACGCGCATTATGAACAGGAATATCGCCCGAGCGGCACC
>JBBRGE010000366.1:0-2497 GCA_038241045.1 Hyphomicrobiales bacterium
CCCAAACGCTTGGCGACGGCGCCGGTCGTGCCGGTGCCGTTGAAGGGATCGATAATCAGATCGCCGGGCTTGGACGACGACAGAATCACGCGCGCCAGCAGACCTTCGGGCTTCTGTGTCGGATGAACCTTCTTGCCGTCCTTGCCCTTGAGACGCTCGTCGCCGGTGCATAGCGGAATGAGCCAATCGGAGCGTGCCTGCACATCTTCGTTGGCCGCCTTCAGCGCTTCGTAGTTGAACGTGTAGCCTTTCGCGTGCTCGTCGCGCGCCGCCCAGATCATTGTCTCGTGCGCGTTGGTGAAACGGCGGCCGCGAAAATTCGGCATCGGGTTGGTCTTGCGCCAGACGATGTCATTGAGAACCCAGAAGCCGAGATCCTGCATGATCGCGCCGACGCGGAAAATATTGTGATAGGAGCCGATCACCCACAAGGTGCCGGACGGTTTCAGCAAGCGGCGGCAGGCCAAGAGCCATGCGCGCGTGAAATCGTCATAGGCGGCGAAGGATGAAAACTTGTCCCAGTCGTTATTGACGGCATCGACGTGAGATTCGTCGGGGCGTTTCAGATCGCCCTTGAGCTGCAAATTGTATGGGGGATCTGCGAACACCAGATCGACCGATCCGGCTGGCAGTTACGACATTTCGGCGACGCAATCGCCCACAATTATGCGGGACGGCGACGGAGACTCAAAATTAGTGCGGGGTGCCTTTGCAGACACCCCGCGACGCGACACAACCATGACTCAAACTCTGACTCAGGCGACGCAGCCGGCGACGCGGGACTAACAAATCCGACTGCCGGGATCATGAATGAGCGGGGTAAACGTGAGGTTACGGGTCTAGCTTTGTCGCTAGGCAACAATTGCCGGGCGCTGTATGAATCATTAACTGAACGTTTAGCGGCCTCATTGCGTTGCCGTGCTGAACCGCCCGACCGGGAGAGACCAGATGCGTTACGATGATTTCCGCCGCAGCGACAATGTCGACGATCGCCGTGACGACGATGGCGGCGGCATAGGCGGCGGTTTCGGTCTTCCGATGGGCGGCGGTGGCGGTCTCGGCATCGGCACCGTGATCATTCTCGGCCTGATCGGCTGGGCGGTCGGCATCGATCCACGCATTTTGATCGGCGGCGCGGAAATCCTCACCGGCGGCCAGCAGTCTCCGAGCTATCAGACGGATCGCACCAATGCGCCGCCGCGAAAGGCCGGCGCTCCGTCGGACGACATGGGCAGTATGATCTCAGGCGTGCTTGGCGAGATCGACGATCGCTGGACGGAAATTTTCAAGGAGACCGGTGGCCGCAGCTACCAGGGCCCCCGTATCGTGCTGTTCAGGAACGTCACCAATGGCGGTCGCTGCGGCCGCGCGCAGTCGGCGATGGGTCCGTTCTATTGCCCGCCCGACCGCCAGATTTTTCTCGACACTGGATTCTTCCGTGAGGTTGAAACCAAGTTTCGCGGTTGTTCGGGAAGCGCGTGCAAATTCACCGCAGCCTATATCATCGCGCATGAGGCCGGACATCACATCCAGAACCTGCTCGGCATTCTGCCGAAGGCGACGCAGATGCAGCAGCAGGCCGGCAGCAAGGCTGAGGCGAACGCTATTCAGGTGAAAGTCGAATTGCAGGCGGATTGCTTCTCCGGTGTGTGGGTCAATCGCGAGCAGAAAAAGCGTCCGGGCTTCCTTGAGGCTGGCGACATCGATGCGGCGTTGCAGACGGCGAGCGCGATCGGCGACGACACCTTGCAGCGGCAGACGCAAGGACGCGTGGTGCCGGATTCCTTCACCCACGGCTCGGCGGCGCAGCGCAAGCAGTGGTTCATGACCGGCTATCAAAACGGCACGGTCGCATCCTGCAACACGTTTCAGTAAGCGAAGTGAACGCGACGTCGGACGCAAAGCCGTTCGTTCCGCTCAACATCGCGGTGCTGACGATTTCCGATACGCGTTCGCTCGATGACGACAAATCGGGTGCGACGCTGGCGGATCGGCTGGTCGCGGCCGGCCATAAGCTCGCCGCGCGCGATATTGTTTCCGACGATGTCGAAGGAATACGCGCCAAGCTCAAACTGTGGATCGGCGATCCCGGCGTCGATGCGATCATCACAACCGGCGGCACGGGCTTTACCGGCCGTGACGTGACGCCGGAGGCTGTCGAGCCGTTGTTCGATAAGCGGATGGACGGCTTTTCCATCGCGTTTCATATGATGAGCCACGCGAAAATCGGAATGTCCACGATTCAAAGCCGGGCTACGGCCGGCGTTGCCGGTGCGACATTTATCTTCTGCCTGCCAGGGTCGCCGGGTGCCTGCAAGGACGGATGGGACGGCATTCTCGCCCACCAACTCGACTACAGGACCAAGCCTTGTAACTTCGTCGAGATCATGCCGCGGCTGGACGAGCATCTGAAGCGCGGCAAAGCGAAGGCCTGACCGACGCCCCTAAAGAACCAGCTCCCACGTTTCCCCAACGAGATCGTGCCCGAAGCTGCGAT
>JBBRGE010000367.1:0-2487 GCA_038241045.1 Hyphomicrobiales bacterium
GCGCGCAGGCTCGCGGCGTAATTTCCACCACATTTGACGGCACCCGTGCCGCCGATTGCAGCGCGCGTATAATTCTCCGACACCCAGATCGACACTGGTGCAGGTCCACCTTTGAAATAGGAGCCGACCGGTGAGGCAATGACGGCGAAGATGTATTCTGCCGATGGTTTCACGCCGAGGAAAATCTCGTTCGCGATCATGAACGGCCGCATGTAGAGACTGCCTTCGCCGCCGGGTATCCAGGCTCGGTCGATGCGCACGAGTTGTTCGACGGCTTCGATGAACACCGTCTCAGGAAGCGGGGCCATGGCCATCCGCTCTGCCGAATTCCTGAAGCGGCGGGCATTGGCGTCGGGACGAAACAGGTTCACTCCACCATCTTCGCGTTTATAGGCTTTGAGGCCTTCAAAAATTTCCTGCGCGTAATGGAGGACGGCGGCAGCCGGATCGAGCGCGAAATTCGCCCGGGATTCGACGCGCGCACTATGCCAGCCCTTTCCCTGACTGTAGCGGACGATAGCCATGTGATCGGTGAAGCAGCGCCCGAAGCCCGGGTCCGCAAGCTTGGCCGTGCGGTCCTTCTCGGACGTGGGATTCGCGGCGGGCTGAATGTCGAATTTCAACCAAACGTCACCATCGACCTTGTCGAAGGACACTCCCATATCTTCTCTCCAGATCGGACTGTCTCGCGCTTTGCGGCAAGCCCGTAAGTTTTACCTGAGCGGTTAAGTCCAGTATGTTTCGCGGACTGTCGCTCGACAATCGCATGGCAGAGAAATTCGCTGTCCTGACCGGCCTCCAGGATACGAAATCGCCCTTTCGGCCTTCAATTCCAACGGATTATCCGAATATTCCGTATCGGATGCCATTTTTGTAACATTGAACCAAGTATATGTCAATATGACTGACATAAAAATCAAACCGGAAAAGCACCGGGACAGCTTCATCGCTGGTGGAACGGCGTCCGGCGGGCGTACAAATCTCCGCTGGGACATCATCGAGTTGCTGTTCTTTGCCTATCGCGACTTCGTTGGCGACGCCGACCAAGTCCTTGAGGAATTCGGATTTGGACGTGCGCATCACCGCGTCGTGCATTTCGTCAACCGGTATCCGGGCTTAAAGGTCGCCGATCTACTGGACGTGCTGAGGATCACGAAGCAGTCGCTCGGGCGTGTTCTCAAGCAACTGCTCGACGAGGGTTATATTGTTCAGAAGGCAGGCGATAGCGACAAGCGTCAGCGACTACTTTTCGCCGCCCCGAAGGGTGAGGCCTTGGTGGCCAAACTGGCCGCGCTCCAAACCGATCGGATCATGCGGGCGCTTCAAGGCATCGATGCCGTTGGTGCAGGCAATGTCCGGCAATTTCTACTCGGGATGATCGACCACGCCGATCCCGACAAGGTGCTCGATGTAATACTTGCGACCGGTGGCAAGAGGTGAAGGAACAACGGTGACCGATCTCGCGATTCCCGAGCGAACCGGCATGGAGCCTGCGGACGATGCGCCGCATCTTCTGCTTGTCGATGACGATCGCCGCATTCGCGATCTGCTGTCACGATTTCTCGCCGGTGAAGGTTATCGCGTCACTACGGCGAAAAGTGCCGCCGATGCGCGCGCCAAACTGTTGGGTCTGCATTTCGATCTCCTGATACTCGACGTCATGATGCCGGGTGAAACCGGTTTCGAACTGGCGCGTTCGATCCGTATATCTTCCACGGTGCCGATCGTGATGCTCACAGCTCGTCACGAGGCTGAGAGTCGTATCGAAGGATTGCAGATCGGCGCGGATGATTACGTCGCCAAACCGTTCGAGCCGCGTGAACTTGTGTTGCGCATTGCCAACATCCTGAAACGCGCGGCGCCGGTCGTCGTGCAAGCGCTAAAATCCGTTGCGTTCGGTCCATATGTCTATCATCTCGAACGCGGTGAGTTGAGGAGCGGCGACAAGACTATCCATCTCACCGATCGTGAGCGCGACATGTTGCGCATTCTTGCCAACGCGCCAGGCGAAACTGTTCCCCGGGGCGCGCTGACCGGCGGCGACGGAGCGAATGAGCGCGCGGTCGATGTGCAGATCAATCGGCTACGCCGCAAGATCGAGCGCGATCCGACCAATCCGCTGATTGTGCAGACCGTGCGCGGCATCGGCTATCGGCTGGTGGTGACGCCATGACGAGCCTCGACGTCGGCATCGCCCATTTGCGCACGGCCGCTGGCCACGTCGTCACCGCCGTGGGCTACGCGGTCACGGCCGCCGGATATGTCAAGGCGGTGTGGGATCGCTTCACCCGCTGGCTCAAGTCGGTGATGCCGAAGGGGCTTTATGCCCGCGCGCTGCTGATCATCATTCTGCCGATGGTGATCCTGCAATCGGTGGTCGCATTCGTCTTCATGGAACGCCACTGGAATACGGTGACGCGCCGGCTATCGACGGCTGTGGTGCAGGACATCGCCGCATTGATCGATGTGTACAAGGCATATCCGCAG
>JBBRGE010000368.1:0-2478 GCA_038241045.1 Hyphomicrobiales bacterium
GCCGATTTATGACGGCGGCACGGCTGCGTCTCAGACGCGCCAGGCGAAGGAAACCGCGACGCAAAGCCGCCTCGTCCTCGAGCAAGTCCGCAACCAGGCACGAACTGCCGCGATCAGCGCATGGATCACGAGCGAAGGCACCAAGATCGCCCTTGCGGCCGCCGAGAGTGAAGTGAAAGCCGCCGGCGTCGCATTGCAGGGCGTTCGTCGTGAATCACAAGGCGGTCAGCGCACCACGCTCGATGTTCTCAACTCGCAACAGGAACTCACCGCCGCACGCTCACGGCAGATTCTCGCGCAGCGCGATCGCGTAATTGCGTCCTACACATTGCTGAGTGCCGTGGGGCGGCTCGATGTGCGAACGCTCGGGCTCAACACGCCGGATTACCTGCCGGACGTTCACTACTACCAAGTGCGCGACGCATGGCACGGCGTCCGCACACCGGACGGGAAATAACTCACAACTAACGCACCCGGCGTGAGAATATCGAAATCAGCACCGGCAGCGTAATCAGAATGACGAATGGCGCAAGCGCCATGCCGGTCACGACCACAACTGCGAGTGGCTTCTGCACCTGAGAGCCAATGCCCCCGGACAACGCCGCCGGCAGCAAACCGATTCCAGCGACAGCGCATGTCATCAGCACCGGGCGCAATTGCAGTTCGCCGGTGCGGATCACAGCCTTCACGCGATCGAGCCCTTCGTCGATCAACTGGTTGTATTGCGACAGGATAATAATGCCATCCATCACCGCAATACCGAACAGCGCGATGAAGCCGATGGCCGCAGAAACGCTGAAAGGAATTCCGCTCAGAAGAAGCCCGAGCACGCCGCCCAGCACCGCCATCGGAATGACGCTCATTGCCAGAAGTGTATCGACCATCGAGCCGAAGTTGAACCAGAGCAATACCGCGATCAGAAGAAGGCTGATCGGCACGACAATCGAAAGCCTCTTGATGGCGTCCTGCAGGTTGCCAAACTCGCCGACCCATTCGACGCGCGACCCTGGCGGCAGCGGAACGTTGGCTGCAACCTTGTCCTGCGCCTCCTTGATCGCGCTGCCGAGATCGCGTTCGCGCACCGAGAATTTGATTGGCAGATAGCGCTCCTGTTGCTCCCGGTAGATGTAGGCAGCGCCGGATATCAACTGGATCGAAGCCACTTCGCTCAGCGGGATCTGCGTGATGCCGTTCGCGCCCTGCGCGCCGATGCGAAGATTTTGAATAGCCTCCGCGCTCTTGCGGTATTCCGGCGCGAGACGAACGATGATCGGGAAATGCCGATCGCTGCCGGATTCATACAGATCGCCGGCGCTGTCGCCGCCAATGGCGACGCGAATCGTTGCGTTGATGTCACCTGGCGACAAACCGTAACGCGCAGCACGCGCGCGGTCGATGTCGATCTGGATCGTCGGTTGCCCGAGCGACGTGAACACTGACAGATCGGTGACGCCGCGCACAGTCGCAAGCTGCGCCTTGATCTTGCTGGCTGTCTCGGTCAGCGCGACAAGGTCGTTGCCGTAGAGCTTGATCGAGTTTTCACCCTTCACGCCGGATACGGCTTCGGCGACGTTGTCCTGCAGATACTGCGAAAAGTTGAATTCCACGCCGGGAAATTTTTTCTGCAGTTGGTCGAGCAATTGGCCAGTCAACGCATCCTTGTCGGAGCCATTCGGCCATTCGCTCGCAGGCTTCAGCGGCGCAAAAAATTCCGCGTTGAAAAGCCCCGCAGCATCTGTGCCGTCGTCAGGCCGGCCATGCTGCGACACCACGGATTCGACCTCCGGTCGTGCACGAATGACTTTTCGCATCTCGTTGACGTAAGAATTGCCTTCTTCCAGCGAAATCGTCGGTGGCAGCGTCGCGCGAATCCAGAGATTTCCCTCCTCCAGCTTCGGCAGGAATTCGAGCCCGAGCATACGGGCTGCGATGACTGTAACCACGAGAAGGCCGCCTGCGCCCATCATCACCGCGCGCCGGTTGCCGACGGCCCATTCAAGCAGCGGCATGTAGGCGCGATGCAGCCATTGCATGATCCGCGTTTCGGTCTCCTGCATATGGGTCGGCAGGATGATCGCGCTCAAAGCAGGTGTGACCGTGAACGTTGCAATAAGTCCGCCAGCCAGCGCGTAGGCATAGGTGCGTGCCATCGGTCCGAAGATATTGCCCTCGACGCCGCTCAGTGTGAACAGCGGCAGGAACGCCGCGATGATGATGGCGGCGGCAAAGAAAATCGAACGCGATACGTCGGCCGCAGCGCTGAGAATGGCATGATTTTTCATTCCCATCATCGTCTCGTCCGAAATCGCGCTTTGCTCGGACTCAGACAATTCCGTGGTCTGCGTGAGACGGCGGAAGATCGCCTCCACCATGATGACGGTGCCATCGACGATCAGGCCGAAATCGATCGCGCCCACCGACAACAGATTTGCCGACTCGCCGCGCAGCACCAGAATGATGACTGCAAAAAACAACGCG
>JBBRGE010000369.1:0-2456 GCA_038241045.1 Hyphomicrobiales bacterium
TCCGTCCGATGTGCGCGTTGCAGTGACGGGTGCTGGCGGCAATGGCGTGTTTCGCGTCACCGCATTTGAAGATGCGCTGAAGAAGCGTTTTTCGCCGAAGGTGCTCGATGGCCTCACTGTATCCGCCGACGGTCTGAACAGCGATCTGCACGGCAGCGCTGAATATCGCGCGCATCTCATTCAGGTTCTCGCCCGCCGCGCCATGGAAGCGGCGACTGCCAAAACCTAATCCGTGCTATTGCTGGAGACCGCGTCTTCATGAGCAAGATGTTGGCGATACCATCTTCCGTCGATGCGACGCTCGATTTGCTCACCAGCCGCGGCTATCTCGCCGAGCGTTCTTTGGCGACGGTAGTGTTTCTATCGCTGCGCATGTGCCGTCCGCTGTTTCTGGAAGGCGAAGCCGGCGTCGGCAAGACCGAGATCGCGAAAGTTCTCGCCGCCGCGCTGGGCCGCAAACTGATCCGGCTGCAATGCTATGAAGGTCTCGATGTCGCCTCCGCAGTGTACGAGTGGAATAGTGCTGCGCAGATGATCGCCATTCGCTTGGCTGAAGCCAGCGGCGAGACCGACCGCGAACAGCTCTCCAGCGACATATTTGCGGAAAAATATCTCATCAAGCGGCCCTTGCTGCAGGCGCTGGAGCCCGACGTGTCCGGTCCGCCGGTTTTGCTGATCGATGAACTCGACCGCGCGGACGAAGCCTTCGAGGCTTATTTGCTGGAAATCCTCAGCGACTTTCAGGTGACAATTCCAGAACTCGGCACGGTCAAAGCACCGCAGCCGCCGATCGTGATCGTTACTTCGAACCGCACCCGCGAAATCCATGACGCGTTGAAGCGCCGCTGCCTCTATCATTGGGTCGATTACCCGTCAGCTGAGCGCGAGTTGGCGATTGTAAAGTCGCGCGTGCCGAACATCGGTGCGAAGCTCTCAGAACAGGTCGTCGGCTTCGTGCAAGCGCTGCGCGAGCAGGATCTGTTCAAGGTGCCGGGCGTTGCGGAGACCATCGACTGGGCCACCGCGTTGACCGAACTCGATGCGAAATCTTTGTCACCGCAAGTTGTCGGCGACACGCTCGGCGCGCTGCTCAAGTACCAGGACGACATCGGCCGCATGCAGGGCGATACGCTCGATAAGGTTATCAAGGAAGCCGTCAGCGATTAAGGGCAACATGCCGGACGATTTTGACAATCCAGCTACGGGGCAAATCGCCGATAACGTCATCGGCTTTGCGCGTGCGCTGCGTGTCGCCGGATTGCCCATTGGGCCGAGCGCGATCATCGATGCACTCAATGCGATGCGGCTGATCGACATCGGCAATCGGCAGGATTTGTTCACGACGCTTGAAGCTATCTTTGTCAAACGCCATGAGCACGCATTGGTGTTCGCGCAGGCTTTCGATCTGTTTTTCCGGCGCGAACAAGGCAACATCCATATGCTGGATTCCGTGCCGCTGCCGCGCGAGGCACAAAAGCCGCCGCCGCCTGTGTCGAGGCGGGTTCAGGAAGCGTTTGCGCAAAGCAGGACTGTCGACGCGCCCCAGATCGAAGAAAAAAACGTGCAACTATCGGTTTCGGACCGCGAGGTGCTTCAGACGAAAGATTTTGCGCAGATGAGCGCCGCCGAGATCGCGGGCGTCACGCGCGCGATTTCGACAATGAAATTGCCGCAGGCCGAAATGCGCACGCGGCGTTTTGCACCCGACGCACGCGGCCAGCGGCTCGATTTGCGGCGAACGCTGCGCGGCAGTTTGCGCACCGGCGGCGAAATCGTGAAGCTGCATCGGCTCGGTCGCATCGACAAGCCAGCGCCCATTGTGGCATTGCTCGATATTTCCGGCTCGATGACGGATTACACGCGGCTGTTTCTGCAATTCCTTCATGCCATCACCGATGCACGCAAGCGCGTGTCGGTGTTTCTGTTCGGCACGCGCCTCACGAACGTCACGCGCGCGTTGCGCGCGCGCGATCCGGACGAGGCACTGGCGGCGTGCTCGTCCAGCGTCGAGGATTGGGCGGGCGGCACACGCATCGCGACCTCGCTGCATAGCTTCAACAATCTCTGGGGTCGCCGCGTACTGGGGCAGGGTGCGATTGTTTTGATGATTTCGGATGGGCTTGAGCGCGAAGCGGATTCGCGGCTCGAATTCGAGATGGATCGGCTGCATCGTTCCTGCCGCCGCCTGATCTGGCTCAACCCGCTGCTGCGCTATGAGGGCTTCGAGGCCAAGGCACAGGGCATCAAAATGATGCTGCCGCATGTTGATGAATTTCGTCCCGTGCATAACTTAAAGTCGATGGAAGGCTTGATCGCGGCGCTCTCATCGCCTGATGTGCAGCGCCGTCGCTTCGACAGCCGATCTGCAGCGTAGGGACATAACCATGCTCAACCGCGACGACGACATTCTGAAAGCCGCCGAAGACTGGGTGAAATCCGGGCATGGCGTAGCGCTC
>JBBRGE010000370.1:0-2453 GCA_038241045.1 Hyphomicrobiales bacterium
AGCCAAACCTGTCGCATGACTTCGCGATAGACGCCGGTGACTTGCTCGCGTTCGCGCAAATAGGCGACGGTCGCTTCGCGTTCGCCGTGCGCGACGCGAAATGCGACGCCCTGACATGCGCCGCCGCGATCCAGACCCAGCACAAGCCCCGGCTTCTCATAGGTGCCGCGATGAACCATTGAATAGATGCAAAGTGAGCGATGTTCACCGATCAAGCGTGCGGGCGATTGTTCCAGAAATGCGAATCCCGGTTTCCAGATCAGCGAGCCGTAACCGAAGACCCAGAGGTCGCCATCGGGGAATTCGGATTGAGCAACTGTCTTGGCAGTCATTTGCCACGCCTATCAGTAGCGTCACTCGCGCGCAACCGGCTGGACTTCAAATCGAATTGCGCATCTTCTAATTGCCCAATTCGAATGTTTTAGGGACTTTCATGCACGACGGATACCCATTGAAACGCCGCAGTCGCTGGCCGCTTTTTGCGATGCCGGTTTTGCTCATCTGCGCGGCTGCAGCTTGGAGCGCGT
Source organism: Hyphomicrobiales bacterium (assembly GCA_038241045.1). GTDB lineage: Bacteria > Pseudomonadota > Alphaproteobacteria > Rhizobiales > Xanthobacteraceae > Afipia. The sequence goes on from JBBRGE010000370.1 coordinate 528, forward strand.
TCTGGTTTTATACGGCGTCTCAGGTCGATCAGAAATTCGACGGCTGGCGCACGCGCGAAGCCAGATCGGGACGCACATACGAATGCGCAAATCGTTCGGTGGCTGGCTTTCCGTTTCGCATGGAGGTCAGTTGCGACAATCCGGTGGTAACGCTGGTGTCGCAGACGCCGGAGCAAACCGCTGACAAAATAAAATTGAAGGCCGAACTCAAGCGTATTCTGGTTCTGGCACAGATCTACGACCCGACCAAGGTTATCGCGGAATTTACCGGGCCTGCCCTCGTAAGCGGCGGCGAGACGTCGTCGTTCATCGCCAGTTGGAGCGTCGGGCGGGCGAGTGCGACTGGATTGCCGATCGTACCGCAGCGCGTCTCGCTCGCATTCGATAATCCCGCAGTCGATCGCATCGACAATGGCGCGCAGTCGCCGTTGTTTCGTGCGACGCATTTTGAATTTCACACCCGATTGCTCGAAGGTTCACTCGCCGACAATCCGGTGATCGAGACCGCGCTCGAGCTTTCATCCGGCAATGCGCAGGGGGTTCACCCTATTCTTGCCGTGCCGTTCGATGCCGATATTCGCACGCAGTTGCGCGGACTGAAGAATCTGTCGCCGAAACCATGGCCTGAGAGATTTCGCGAAATTCAGGCGGCAGACGGCCGTCTCGATTTTTCTCAATCGCGTGTGACGCAGGGTGAGACCATCGCGGTTGCAGCCGGATCGCTGGGAATTACGTCGAGCGGATTTCTCAACGGCGAACTCATGATGACAGTCGCGGGGCTCGATAAGATCGTGCCGCTGCTCGGCATCGACAAAATGCTCGAGGAAGGCGTTTCGCAATCGACCGTCGATCGTGTGGCGCCAGGCGTGAAAGCTGAGGACGTGAACAAAGTCATCGGCGCCCTCGACCGCATGATTCCGGGCCTCGGCAATGTCGCACGCAGGAATGCCAATGCGGGTGTGGTTGCGGGTATCAACCTGTTGGGGCAGCCATCCACGCTCGAAGGACGCAAGGCAATCGCGCTCCCGCTGCGGTTTGTCGAAGGCACGGTTTATCTCGGTCCGCTCAAAGTCGGACAGACGCCGCCGCTGTTTTAAATTATCTGTCTTATTATTTTTCTTGCGGCTTTGGCAGGCTGGCGTGACTTCTGCCGAAGTCGGGCGCTGCCGAATCCTGCCCGATCTGAATGATGCCGCGGCGAATCGCGCGCGTGCGCGTGAAATGCTCGAACAGTGCATCGCCGTCGCCGCGGCGGATCGCGCGCGTCAGCTTGGAGAGATCCTCGTTGAACGTGCCGAGCATTTCCAGCACGGCGTCCTTGTTGGCGAGAAACACGTCGCGCCACATAGTCGGGTCGGATGCGGCGATGCGGGTGAAGTCGCGAAAACCGCTTGCCGAAAACTGCATCACTTCCGAACTTGTGACCTGCTCCAGTTCATCCGCCGTGCCGACGATTGTGTAGGCGATCAAATGCGGCAGATGGCTCGTGATCGCAAGCACGAGGTCGTGGTGGTCGGGCGTCATGATTTCGACTTTGGCGCCGATTGTTTCCCAGAACGCTTGCAATTGTTTAACTGCGGCCGGATCGGTTCCTGCCGGTGGTGTGAGAATGCACCAGCGGTTTACGAACAATTCTGCGAAGCCGGAGTCCGGCCCCGAATGTTCTGTGCCTGCCACCGGATGCGCCGGCACGAAATGCACGCCCTCCGGCAAATGGGGTGCCATCTCGCGCACGACCGAGGCTTTCACCGAGCCGACGTCGGAAACGATTGCGCTTGGCTTAAGATGCGGCGCGATCTCCTGTGCGACCGGTCCGCAGTCGCCGACCGGGATGCACAAGATAACGAGATCGGCGTTTGTCACTGCTTCCGGGTTGGTCTCATAGACATGATCGACGATGGCGAGTTCGCGCACGCGCGCGCGCGA
>JBBRGE010000371.1:0-2449 GCA_038241045.1 Hyphomicrobiales bacterium
AGCATGATCGAGCACGCTGGTCTCGGTCTCGCCCGGCAGCAGTCGGATATTGACCGTCGCGTCGGCCTTGCCGGGCAACACGGTCTCTTTGTTGCCGGCATTGAAAATCGTCAGCGCCGTGGTGGTGCGGATTGCGGCGGCGGTTGTCGGCGACTGCTCCAACTGTTTGCGCACCAGCGGCTCAAGCAGCCAGAGGTTCGACAGCGCCACGCGATTGAACAGAGCCATATGCGGCGCGACGGTCTCGAGCGTGTCGCGCATCACACCTTTAATTGCCGCCGGAAACGGTTTGTTCTCCAGGCGAACCAGCGCCGCACTGAGCGATCCGATCGCCGTGTCGCGCGGCGGCAGTGAGGAGTGACCCGGCGTCGCGGTCGCGCTGACGTTCAACGTGACATAGCCTTTCTCGGCGACGCCGATCACCGCGACCGGCTGATCGACGCCTTTGATAATTCCATCGGTGATGAGAAGACCCTCATCGAGAACGAAATCGAGTTTCACGCCGCGGGATTGCAAAAGCGCCGCCATCGCGACGGCACCCCGCTTGCCGGACACTTCCTCGTCATGGCCGAAGGCGAAATAGATCGTGCGTTTCGGTTTGAAGCCTTGCTTGGCGAGCTGTTCGGCGGCTTCGACCATCGCAAACAAATTGCCCTTGTCGTCCCATGAGCCGCGGCCCCAGATGAAACCGTCCTTGGTCGTGCCGTCGAACGGCGGTACTTCCCAATCCTTTTCGGTGCCGGGCGCAATCGGCACCACATCCTGATGGGCCAAAATTGCAATCGGCTTGGCATTCGGATCGCTGCCTTGCCACGCATACAGCAGACTGTAGTTGGCGACGATCTCGCGTGTCACTGCTGCGCGAAAACCCGGAAAGTTTGTCTCAAGCTGCGCGTGCAGGGCGCGGAACGCATCGGCGTTCTGATCGGGGTCGGTGGCGCTCGCAATTGTTTGCAGGCGAATGGCCGCGCCAAGCCGCGCGGCGGCGGCACCGGTATCGATCGGCTCCGGCTTGATTGCGGCGACATCGATCTGACGCGATGTGTTGGTGAGCGTATTGAACGCCAGCACGCCGGAGAGCAAAGCGACGGCCAGCATCACGAGCGCGAGGATATTCCGTGTCAATGTCAGCAGGCGGCGCATGAACTATCCTACTACGCAACTATTTCTTAGCGCGTGCGATTCCTTCGAGAATCAGTTTCTGCGCATCCTGCGCATCGCCCCAGCGAATCACCTTGACCCATTTGTTGGGTTCAAGGTCTTTGTAGTGCTCGAAGAAGTGCTGGATCTGCTGCAGGGTGATTTCGGGAAGATCGTTAAAGTTTTTCACCTTGTCGTAACGCTGCGTCAACTTCGATGTCGGCACGGCGATGATTTTCTCGTCGCCGCCGGCTTCGTCTTCCATCATCAGCACGCCGACCGGACGACACGCGATCACTGCACCCGGAAAGATCGCGCGCGTATTGGCGACCAGCACGTCGCAGGGGTCGCCATCGCCCGACAGCGTATGCGGAATGAATCCGTAGTTTCCCGGATAGCGCATCGCGGTGTAGAGGAACCGGTCGACCACCAGCGCACCGGACTCCTTATGCATCTCGTACTTGATAGGCTCGCCGCCGATCGGCACCTCGACGATGACGTTCACCTCATGGGGAGGATTGTTACCGATGGAAATGGCGTCGATACGCATCGCGGGTCATGCCTGTTTAAATTTCGGACGAGTGAATTCTGGAAAAGGGACGCGGTGATTCTCGTGACCGCGAATCAGGAATTCCAGGCGAACGCGACCTTGTCGAGCGACTTGGAGCCGAACGATTCGGAGGAGCGCGCCACCATGCGGCCGCCGAGGGTGCGGTAAAAATCCACCGCCGGCTCGTTATCCGACAGCGCCCAAATCACCATGCTCTTGAGGCCGCTCTGGACCAGATCGCGCTTGGCGGAGGTGAACAGGCGGCGGCCGAATCCGAGGCCCTGAAACTCCGGACGCAGGTAGAGTTCGTAGATTTCGCCTTCAAAATGCAGGCTGCGCGCGCGGTTGCGGCCGTAATTTGCATAACCCGCGATGCGGTCGCCGAACGACAGAACGCTGACGCGGCTGCCTTTGCGAATTGCGGAATCCCACCAGTTCGGGCCGCGTCGGTTGATGAGCTTTTCGAGTTCGGCGCCGGGAATGATTCCCTGATAGGCGGCGCGCCACGCCTCGTCATGCGTCGCGGCAATCGCCGTCGCATCGGACGCCCTCGCCGGGCGGACCTCGATAAGGATCGTGCTCATGGTGGGATCAAAGCAAGTCGCAGCGCCGCCTTCAAGGTCCATCCTTAATTATCGGTTAATATGTGCGGTTTTTGCACCACGTGTTGCTTACGCATGTACCGAAAGAGGACAGGAAAACATAGGTTGCGGCTTGGCTTGGCTTCCGGCGGCGGGCAATGATCCCGGAACATGAGAA
>JBBRGE010000372.1:0-2444 GCA_038241045.1 Hyphomicrobiales bacterium
TGCGAACGGCCCTGAACGTCCGAATGGCTGAAACTCACCTTCATGCTGCGCGAGACGATCCGCGACAGCCCACAACGCGGCCGCGTTGACGCCGATGCCGATGTGACTTGCGAATGAAATCTCGATATTCTCGGCCTTGTCGGTTTCTTTCACAAGACACGTGCGCCAATTAACGATTCCGTCGGTGCGCGTGAACAGCGAACTGGTCGGCACGGGAAGATCGCCGGCGATGGCCTGGATATCCTTGATGTCGGATTCCTCGATCGTCTCGCCCGACACCATTTCATAAACACGCTTGGCGTTGGTTGCCGTGATATCTCCGGCGAACGGACTGCCGAGCGTGACGACGTAGCGCACCATCTCGGGCATGTGCAGCGCCAGATCGCGCGCGTAAACGCCGCCGAGCGACCAGCCGACGAGACTGACCTTGCGGCCCGTCGTGTTGTAAACGCTCATTAGCAGCTTGCGCAGTTTTTCGCGCATCCCATAGACGCCGCCGACATTGCGTCCAAGTCCCCAAGGATGCGACGAGAATCCAAGCAGATCGAGATAGCGCCGCAGAATGAGCGTCGAGACATCGGACGCAAGCAAACCCGGCAACACCAGAACCGGATGACCGTCGCCGCGCGGCGCGGCCAGCAACGCCGGTGACAACATCAGGGTCGCATTCAGTTCAAAAAGTCCGCGGCCTTCGGCGAGAAACAAACCGAGACTAGGCGGCTTGAGGCGCTTGTTCGCGTTCGCATCCGTTTCAGTCATCGGCATGAAAGACCACTTGGTTCGCGTTTCGAACGGCCGGTTTTGCCTTTAGTCTAGAAGCATGTTGAACGTCATGCCAACGCAGTTTCGCTCCCTTGTTGATCTCTTGCCAATCGATGCCGGTCGTGGTGAATTTTATTGCTATGCAGCATTGAGCCGGGCTTACTCACACATACGCCCGAACAAAGCCGCTTTGCTGACGCTGCGGCGTGCGGCTTAACGACCCTGACGCGTGCACGCATCGACCACAGGATTGCGGTAAATCGCCCGCAGCGACGCGTGAATTTAGAAGCACCGGATTTCATGAGCACATACCGCCTCGATCATCTGTTCGCGCCACGCTCGATCGCGCTGGTCGGCGGAAGTCCCAAGCCGGGTTCTGTCGGCGGCGCAACGCTGCGCAATCTGAAAGCCGGCCGCTTCCATGGACCGATCGACGTCATCAATCGCAAATATTCCGAAATCGAAGACATCAAGACCAAGCGCGACTTTAAGGATCTGTCGCATGTGCCGGATTTGACGATCATCTGCACGCCGCCTTCTGCAGTCCAAAGCGTGGTGAAAGCCGCAAGCGCACATGGCTGTCCGGCCGCGATGGTGCTGACGGCTGGGTTGGGCGTTGGCACGGGGTCGTTTACAGAGGCCATTGCGCAGACCGCGCGCGCGACCGGATTGCGGCTGATCGGACCTTCGCTTGGCGTGTTGGTGCCGCGCGTCAAACTTAACGCCAGCTGTGCATCGCGCCTGCCCGCAGACGGCGATCTCGCCGTCATCTCGCAATCCGGCGCGATCTCGACGGCGCTTGTCGAATGGGCCACCAACCGCAGCATCGGATTTTCAGCCATCGTATCGATGGGCGAAAATCTCGACGTCGATTTCAGCGATTTGCTGGATTACTTTGCGCAAGATAACCAAACCCGCGCCATCCTGATGTATATCGAGTCGATCAGCGATGCGCGCAAATTCATGTCGGCGGCACGCGCGGCGGCACGCGTCAAACCGGTCGTGGTCATCAAGTCCGGGCGTCACCGGCAAGGCGCGCGCGCGGCAGCAACGCATACCGGCGCGCTCGCAGGTGCCGATGAAGTCTATGAGGCGGCATTCCGCCGCGCTGGATTGTTGCGCGTGCTCGACATGGAGGAATTGTTTTCCGCCGCCGAGACGCTGGGGCATCTGCAGTCGTCGCACGGTGATCGCCTTGCCATCCTGACGAACGGCGGCGGCCTCGGTGTATTGGCTGTCGACCGATTGATCGATCTCGGTGGTGAACTGGCGGGATTGTCCGAGGACGTTCGCAAAAGCCTCGGCAAGTTCCTGCCGGAGCGCTGGTCGAATGCCAACCCGATCGACATTCTGGGCGACGCTAACGGCGAACGTTACGCAAAAGCCTGCGAGCAGCTTCTCGGCGACACGGCCAATAATGCGCTCCTCGTGATGAATGCGCCGAACACACTGGCGTCGCCGATTGAGTCCGCCATGGCGGTCGCGGCCGCAGTGAAGCGATATCGCGATGAAACGCAGTCGCGCAAGCCGGTGTTCGCCGCATGGGTCGGCGATAGCGGCACCGCAAGGGGTGTTTTCAGCGCGGCCAACAGTCCGCATTTCAGCAACGAGGCCGACGCCGTTCGCGGATTCATGCATATCGTGCGCTACCGCGAAGGTATCGATGTCGCGATGCAGACGCC
>JBBRGE010000373.1:0-2441 GCA_038241045.1 Hyphomicrobiales bacterium
CGGCATAGTAGGCCTCATCGCGCACCGAATACCAGCCGGCATAGCGGTCGATATAAATGTCGCCGTTCGCAACCATCCGCCGCCAGATTTCCTGTGTCGATTTGTGATGCTGCTTTTCCGACGTGCGGATGAAGCGATCGAATGAGATATTCAGGCGCTGATCCATGTCCTTGAAACGCGCGGCGTTGCGCGTGGCAAGATCCAGCGGCGTCATTTTTTCCCGTTCGGCAGTCTGAATCATTTTCAGGCCGTGTTCGTCGGTGCCGGTGAGAAAAAACACATCCTTGCCATCGAGGCGCTGAAAACGCGCCAACGCATCCGTCGCTATCGCCTCGTAGGCGTGACCGATATGCGGAACGCCATTCGGATACGAAATTGCGGTTGTGATGTAGAACGTCGAGCGAGACATCGGATATTTTTACAATCGCACGATTGCGAAGGCCTTTGAGCGGAATGCAAGAGGTGCGCCGAAGTCCAGGAAATACAGGCTAGCGGGTTGCTTCGGCGAGCATGCCGAATACCGAAAAAACCAGCGGCTTTCTCTCAAGATTGAAGGATTCGACCTCGCGGGCGGCACCGTTGATCTTTTCCCATACCTCGGCAAACCGCGCAAGACGGGGCAGATTCTCTTGGGCGCCGGGCTCGCGCAAGTGTGCGGTCAACCATCGATCGACGGTGTCCACGAAGGTACGCAGGCTGACACGATCATTCAGTCCAAGTGCATCGCCAAGCGAATGAAGCGCGCGCGGATCGACGCGCGGCAATGCGTTCAGAAGATCGAGCGTGCGTTGGTGCAGACTGAGCGCATCGCTTCCAAGAAGTGCCAGCGCCCGTGCGACGCTACCCTCCGCCAATACTGCCGCCGCGCGCAATGCCGGATCGTTTGAATCGATGTCTGCGGCATTCGCCGCCGCAAGCACGACGTCGTCTACACTTAAAGGCCGCAATGGCAATTTGCGGCAACGCGACTGGATCGTCGCAAGAACGCGCGCGGGCATATGGCTGACGAGAAGAAATAGCGCGCGCGCCGGCGGCTCTTCCAAAACCTTGAGCAGCGCATTGGCGGCATTTGCGTTCAGTTCCTCGACGGTATCGACAATGCACACCCGCCAGCCTTCAACCGCGGCGGTCGATCCAAAGAAGGGCAACGTCTCGCGTGCCTGATTGACGGAGATGACTGTCCCCATCACGCCTTTATCGTTGAGTGTGCGTTCAAGTGTTAAGAGCCCGCCATGGCTTCCGGCGGCAACCTGTCGTGCAATGGGGTTGTCGGGATTAACAGCTAATGTTTTGGCGTTTTGCACGTCGCTTGATGCTGGATCGGCGTGCGCGAGGACAAACTTCGCCATCCGATAGGCCAACGTTGCCTTGCCGATACTTTGTCCGCCACCGATCAGCCATGCGTGAGGAATTCGTCCGCCGCGATAGGCGTTCAACAGCGTTGCCTCGGCCCCCCGATGGCCGAATAGTGCCGAAGCCTCGCGCGGCGAAAGAATCGAGCTTTCTGAATCGGCGGATTTTGGACTCATGGCTTGCTGCCTTCGGTTGCTGCAGCGGTCGCGAATAAATGGTCGCGTAGCGCTGTCCAAATGCGCGCGCCGACTGTTTTCGCATCGGCATTTGCATCGATCAGCGCGCAGCGGTCTGGATCGTCGGCTGCAATCTGCCGATAAGCCTCCCGCAGCTTCTCGTGAAAACCCAGCCCCTCCTCCTCGAACCTGTCGGCGACGGCGGCTCCGCGTCGCTTGATGGCGCGTTGCAAGCCAACCGCGACCGGCACATCGAGAATGAGCGTAAGGTCGGGTTTCAGATCGCCAATCGTCACGCGTTCCATTGCGCGGAGCAGCTTTGGATCGACTTTGCCGAGTTTGCCCTGATAAACGTGAGTCGAATCCGTGAACCTGTCACACAGGACCCACGTCCCCCGCTCAAGCGCCGGCTTGATCACCTGATTGACGTGGTCATCGCGCGCGGCTGCGAACAATAGTGATTCCGTCTCGGGGCCGAGCAGCTTTCCCATCCCGGACAGCACGAGATGCCGAATGACCTCGGCTCCTGCCGACCCGCCCGGTTCACGTGTGACAAGTGTCGGCAGCCGTGCGCTATTCAGACGTTCGGCGAGCATCTTGATCTGCGTGGATTTGCCGGAACCTTCGCCGCCTTCGAACGTGACGAAGCGACCTCGCAGCACTTTTTTATTCTCCGCCGGCTTTTTCATACCTAGAGCTTTTCGGCGCCGGCACGGAACAGACCGATCACGAGCTCGCTTGCGCCGTCGATCGCGCGTCGCGTCGTCGATCCCTGTGCAATGGATTCCGCCGCATAAAGGGGTGCTTCGTGAGCGAAATTGTTACCGCGCCAGACTTTCAAAACGCCGATGCGTTGTCCGGGCTGAATGGGTGCACGTACCGGGCCAATATAAACGACGCGGGCGATCAGTT
>JBBRGE010000374.1:0-2439 GCA_038241045.1 Hyphomicrobiales bacterium
CGACGCGCGGATCGCCGCCGTGAAGGCGGGCCTGAAGCTGACGCCCGATCAGGAGAAGCTGTGGCCGCCGGTCGAGGCCGCGGTGCGGGATTTCGCCAAGATGCGGATCGATCGCGCCAATGCGCGGATGAATGCCGAGAAGGATAGTTCGAGTGATGCGCAGAAGCCGGACGATCCGGTGGCGCGCCTGCGCGCACGCGCTGACAGGATGGCAACCGCGGCGGCCGTGCTGAAGCGTATCGCGGATGCCGCTGACCCGCTCTACAAGACCCTCGACGACGGCCAGAAGCGTCGTCTCAAGGTCCTTACGCATTTCCACAAAGGATGGCGGCGTCATGAAGCCGACGATGATCGCGGCGGCGACCGAGATCATGGCTATGACCGGGATCGTGGCGACGACCCCGATGGCCGGCCAGGCAGGGATCACGGCGGCCCGGGTTCCGAGGGGCTCTAGCATTACAGTTGTTTTTTTGATTTGAAGTGAGCGCGTTGAGCGGCAGCTTGGTGGGCTCTGCGCCAGAGCGACCACGCGATGATATGCGCGGGCTGAATGCGTTTGCATGCGAGTCTGATGGCGATGCGGCGAATTTCCTGGATTGACCAACGGATCAGTAGCGGCGTGATTATGCTTTGGCTTTTGCCGGGGGGAGGCGCCGTTTCGTTTTTTTGGGCGTTGGCGGATTAGCGCGATGACGGATCACGGCCATCATGGCGAAGGCGAGCATCACCAGGGACACGTGACGGTGCCAGCCATGCCAGGATCTGCTCTCGTTGTGATCGAGCCCGAACTCATTTTTCGCGGTTTCGAAGCTGTCCTCGATCGCCCATCGATGGCCTTCGACCGCGACCAGCGTTTCGATGGATGTTCCCGCTGGGCACCAGGTAGTGAAGAAGGCGAGGTCATTATCGGCGATGCGACGACGGATCAGTAGACCGCGCGTCCATAGACCATCATTTGCAGGGCTGGACTCTTCGGCCTGAAGATCGGCCAATTCGAGATAACACCAATCGTGCAGCCGCGGTCCTTTGGTTCCGGCTCCCGCCGAGAGCTGCGCTATCAACCAAATAAGAATCGAGTTTTTCCGTTGGGCAGAACGCCCTAGCGCAACCGGAGGGGACGGGCTGCGCCGCAACCCACCTTGCCACGGCCACGCCAAACGTCACGGGCCGCGCTGACCGATCCGTCCTTTGCCTTGCGGCGATTGCCACTTCGATCACTTGCGCTTGCGCAATTTCTTGCCGAAAAACTCTAAGGCCAGCAAGACTGCAACAACACCGGCACCGACCACAGCGGGAGTGCGAATCTGCTGGCGGGACAGGCCGAAGTCATAATGGGCAATGTATGCCAGCGCGAGCGCAGTGGTGGCAGCCGCGACCACGTACATCAGGAGAGATAAAACTCTGCCGATTGTCGTTTCCATCGCCCAAATATGCGCCAACGGGTGGCGCGATCAAGCTCCCAAATGGGCAGCATGCTTGCCTAATTGCCCCGGCCGCGTGTTAATCAGTCGGTAGCTCCGGTCCAAAATCTAGCCGGGGTTTTGACACGTAAACGCCAATCTCGCAACTTGTGCACTAGAGGCGGAGGAGCGCCGTCTGTTTGACCGCGCGGCCAAAACGTTAGGCAAGAATCGCACCGACTTGGTGCTCGACGCCGCTCGCGGGGCGGCTGAAGACGCTTTACTTGATCGCGCCGTTTGACGGTTAGCCCCAAAGCCTATGCTGAGTTCCTGGCCCGCTTGGACGCGCCGCCGCAACCCAACGAGCAATTGCGGAAAACCCTGCGGACAGTAGCCCCCTGGGAGTGAAGGTGGCGCTATCTGCTCCCGAGCCTATTGGAAGCAGCCACCATCAGCTCGAACAGACCGAGCTTGCCTTTTTCGTAGTCGAAAAAAAGGTTCAACGTCGGAATCGTCCTTGGCCTCGCCGCGCGGTTCAAGTCGGCTTCGTGCTGCTGCAACCGGCTTATGGCTTCGTCGCGTTTCATAAAATTAGTATAGCAAACTGGAGCCTTCGCACGACTTTCGCGCCGTAGCAGAGAATGCTTAGTGGCTTCTCTTGTTTCGCAAGTTGGACGCGACATTATTTTATGGGCTTTTGCTTCCCCGATTTTCGAAGACGTACACCGGGGCCGCCGCCGTTCTCGTCGATGAATTCCACACCGGCAGCTTCCAAGGCGCGGCGGACTGCGAGGTCGTTCGCTGCAGTCATAGAAGTCTCGTCGTCGGTCAGTTCGGCGCGGCGGATCGTGGCAACGCTCAACGAAGATTGCCGCGCAAGATCTTCAGCACTCCATCGAATGAGCGAGCGAGCAGCTCTGATCTGTGCGCTAGCCAACGGCTTTGAATTCATATTGACATGTTCTGACGCTTTTGCTATTTTTAATAGCATAAGCGATCTTTCCTATCATTTCCGCTGGTTTTAAGAGAGCCCATTTTC
>JBBRGE010000375.1:0-2430 GCA_038241045.1 Hyphomicrobiales bacterium
GCGGCGAACTACAAGAAAGTTGGAAATCAATGCGTGCTGGTTCAAAACTGCGGCGTCAACGCCACCCGCAACCCGGAGGGTGACTGCTTTTGTAACGCCGGCTTCCAGATGATGAATGGCGCGTGCGCGCGGCCACGACAGCGATCGACCGAGTGCTCAAGGCACGAAGTCTATAGCTCAAGCATGGGGCAATGCATCTCCAAGGCCGCCATGTGCTCGAAAAATGAAGTCTACAGCTCGAGCCTGGCGCAATGCATGCCGAGATAGTTCGACGAATAAGCACGCGCGGGTGCGCCGACTGCTCTCGGTGGAATAGTCAGGATCGTTGAAATTTTGAACGAAAGGTGGCTGGCGACGCAGTGAGATTCGAACTCGTCTCCGGACTGATTTCCCTGCTAACAGGGAATTTTACAGGGAATTTCACAGTTCCGGATCCTAAAATGCCGATCCAAAGGCAAAAGACCGCTGCGCCGCAGTAATTTCCCGGATAATACCCTAGTCAACTGAACAGGGAAAAACTGTCAAAGATCAGCGAATTTTGGGCAGATAACAGGGAGTTAAGCCGCTTCATATGTCGCCCGCCTTTGTCTAGGCCCGAATCTATTTTCCCTGTCATACGGCAATGCTGTAGCTCGAATGTTCCCAATTAATTTTTGGCCGTCTCAACTGCGTGAGTTGTTTGTGATTGCCTTTGATGGAATTGTCGCATTTGGAATACCTCGGCGAATAGTCCAGCAGGGAACGGGTCAAACAATGAAAAAACTCGCCAAATTGATCGCAATCTTGTTTATCGCGCTTTCAGCAATCTCAGACACCGCGTCCGCGAAGGGCGGCGGCAGCAATTTCATGCAGTCCGACGGCTACCAGCGCGCGCTGAAGGAGTCGCGCCAGCGGTACCAGCGCTCCTATCAACCGCCGGTGGTTGTCTATCATCCGGTGCGGCCGCATCATCGTCGGCATTGGCGGCACCGACACTATTGATTTGTAATTCGCCTAGAACTGCGCGCCCCATTCGCGCGCGGTTTTCAAAATCCAGCCGCGATAGAGCGTCAGCGGCGTCAAACCCGTGAGGCCACCACAGCCGTCGCCATTGTTCGGCCCGGTGGACCAACTGACGACGCCGACGATCACTGAAGACCCATTCTGATCCTCGAACGCCGGCGCGCCGGAATCTCCGGTGCATGCGCCCATGCCCGCGCGGGTGTTGCCGGTCGCAGGATCGACCAGACGAATTTGAAGCGTGCCGGGATTGCCGGTGACGGCGAGCGCGGCCGCGCGCACAGTGCCGACTCCGTCGTCGCCGCCGGACCGCGTGGCGCCGACGCCCGCAACCGTAAAGCGCGCGCCTGGTTGAATGGGAATGCGCGGCATACCGAGCGTGGCCGGGGACTTGTCAGGAACAGTGGACGGCAATTGCAGCAGCGCGACATCGGCGGTGGCGCGATGCGCGAGCATCGACTGCATGCTGAATTGCGGATGCGCGATGGCTTTCTGCGCCGTGATGAGACGCGGCGGCTGCGTGGTCGAATCGATCACGCGATAAGTCGTGCCGCTTGCAACGCAATGACCTGCGGTCAGCACGATCTTCGGTGCGATCAACGCGCCGGTGCAAACCGTGCCGCGCGATCCGATGATGGTGACGACCGACCGCGCGATAGAGGCCGAAGGCGCCGAGCGGCTGCCGGTAATGGCTCTACTTGGCTGAGAAATACCAACTATCAAAGCTGAGACTAAGATAAAAATTGTACGTACAAAAATCAAAGACGTGGCCCCGCCGTTCCAATCAATCCGCAGACTACCCGAAGTGTGCGGGACGGATCGGATTCCTCCGCTCTCCGAGAAAAGGCCCGTCCATCACCAAGGTTATAAACGTATCCTTGAAATCGGCTATGAACCCAGGCCATGTTATTTCAAGAAAATTGCTGATTTTCGGATTCGCGATTGCCGGGAAAAGAAACTTCCAAGCTACGACGAAAACTAATATATCGTCCGCTATCTGGCGATCCGTCATCGACGGTGAAGAGGCTCGTTGGTGGTCATACAAGCATTGGGGTGCGCTAGTGACCCTCTGCGACGCAAATAATTCAACAACTTCCTAATTGCTAATTATCTCTCGCACTTGACCCAATACTTCGGAGACATGCGCTCTACGCACGGCTTGTTGATGTTCGGCCTGTGACCTGACCGGGCTTTTTTGATGTGTGGAACGGCCCCGCTATCGCGGCATCAATGTGCCAAAGTGTGGTCGTTGCTGACAACCACATGAAAGGGAGCCGTTCCATGAAGCAGATTACCGTAATCGGTTTGGATTTGGCTAAGCAGATATTTCAAGTCCATGGCGCGGAGGCGGATGGCAGTCCTGTCGTCAGTCGGAAGTTGCGTCGGGCCGAAGTACTGGCGTTCTTCAAGAAGCTTTCGCCTTGCCTGGTC
>JBBRGE010000376.1:0-2428 GCA_038241045.1 Hyphomicrobiales bacterium
GACGCGGCGGCTTCGGATCGAAGTCGACCACGATGCGCACGTCGGCGGCGATCGCATTGCTCTTGGTGGCGAACACCGGGTTGAGATCCATCTCGGAGATCTCGGGAAAATCGGTGATCAGCTTCGAGACGTTGACGATGATATCGGCGATCGCATCGCGGTTGGCGGGATCGCTGCCGCGGACACCTTTAAGCATCTCGTGGGCCTGGATGCCGTCCAGCATCGAGAGCGCGTCGTCCTTGGTGGCAGGCGCCAGCCGGAACGTGATGTCCTTTAACACCTCGACCAGCACGCCGCCGAGGCCGAACGCCACCAGCTTGCCGAACGAGCCGTCGGTGACGGCGCCGACGATGATTTCCTGCCCTCCCAGCAGCATCTGCTGGACCTGGATGCCTTCGATCTTCGCGTCGGATTTGTATTTTTTGGCGTTCGCCAGGATGGTCGCGTAGTTCGCCTCGACGTCGGCGGCGGTCTTGACGCCCACCATCACGCCGCCGGCTTCGGTCTTGTGCAGGATATCCGGCGAGACGATCTTCATCACCACCGGGAAGCCCATGCCGGTTGCGATCTTCGCAGCCTCGGCGGCGGATTTGGCGACGCCTTCTTTCGGAACCGGGATGCCGTAGGCATCGCACACCAGTTTGCCTTCCGGCGCGGTCAGGCTGGTGCGCTTGTCCGCCTTGACGGCATCGAGAATTTTGCGGACCGCATCTTTGGAATTCGACATTGGTTTGCTCCCTGGCGTCTTTTTAATTTCTTTGACGGCGCGTGCCGGGCATCAGGACCTGATCGCCTGCGCGCACTCAATCCGTGTTTGTGTATTCCCTGATGATCGCAAACGCGGGTCCGCGCTCGCTGCAGCATTATTCGAACGGCGGAATAAAGGGCTCGTTATGGCATTTGGTATGCCAGAAATGACGTTGTCAAGACACGGCGCCGAACGGAAGTGCCGAAAACACCGGCAACTTGACATTCTGGCATTTGGTATGCCAAAAATTGATCGGATATTCTCCGATAAGCGATGTCTCCCACTGGAGGAGACCCGTCCCGCATGCGGAAACCAACCAAGGCGCCGCTACTAATGGCTGAGGCAGAAATCGCGATCGTCCGGATTGTGCCGGAGACCAGCTTCAAGAACAAGGCATACGAAGCCTTGAAGGAAGCCATCCTCAAAATGGACATCTATGCGACGCCCGAGCAGGTCATGCTCGACGAGCGCGCCTTGTCGGAGCGTCTTGGCGTCAGCCGCACCCCTATCCGCGAAGCCATCGCGATGCTGGAGCAGGATGGTTTCGTCAAGACCGTGCCACGCCGTGGCATTGTCGTGGTACGCCGCACCAAGAATGAGATCGTTGACATGATCCGCGCCTGGGCCGCACTTGAGAGCATGGCGGCGCGCCTGATCACGACCACCGCGCGCAAGAAAGACCTCTCCTCGTTGCGCGACTTTTTCAAGAGTTTCGGCAAGGACCGCCTTCCGCAGGATCATGTCGAGGAATATTCCAAGGCCAATATCGCCTTTCACCAGGCGCTGATCTCGCTTTCCGAGTCGCCGGTGCTGGTCGACATGACCAACGATATCCTGCTGCATGTTCGCGGCTACCGGCAGTTGACCATCGGACGGGTAGAACGCATGGCAACGTCGTTGCCCGAACACATGGCCATGATCGAAGCGCTGGAAGAGCGCGACACTGAATTGGCCGAAAAGCGCGCGCGCGATCACACACTCGGCCTTGCGGCCTATGTCGAGACCCATGGCCAGGAGCTCTTCACTTAAAACTCTTCGCTTTTCACATCGGTTTTCACTTGATTGAAAAATTCACACGACGAATTCGCCTACGTCCAGGAACTAGCCGACAAGAACCATAGCCAAAACGGCTTAGCCAAAGATTTTCAGGGAGGAGGCGGAATGTCCGCAGTAGTAAAGAGCATCGATGCCAACAGCGCCGAAGTCGAGCGCGAGCAGACCGATGGCTTCAATCTCATCATCGACGCGCTCAAGCTCAACGGCCTCACCACGATCTACGGCGTGCCCGGCATCCCGATCACGGATTTCGGCCGCATGGCGCAGGCCGCGGGCATCCGCGTCAACTCGTTCCGGCACGAACAGAACGCCGGCTACGCGGCGTCGATCGCGGGCTTCCTGACCAAGAAGCCCGGCGTCTGCCTGACGGTGTCGGCGCCCGGCTTTCTCAACGGTCTGACGGCGCTGGCCCACGCCACGACCAACTGCTTCCCGATGATTCTGATCTCCGGCTCGTCGGAGCGCGAGATCGTCGATCTGCAGCAGGGCGACTATGAAGAGATGGACCAGCTCGCGATTGCAAAACCGCTGTGCAAGGCCGCGTTCCGCGTGCTGCACGCCGCCGACATCGGCATCGGGCTTGCCCGCGCCATCCGCGCCGCCGTTTCCGGACGCCCCGGCGGC
>JBBRGE010000377.1:0-2416 GCA_038241045.1 Hyphomicrobiales bacterium
GGCCAAGTCGTCGGCGGGCACCACGAAATAAGGCTTTTCATAATACAGTACGTCGATTTCGCTCGCATCCACGAATTGCGTCAGCTCGAGCGTCTTTTTGGATTCAAGCCGAACCGCATCCAATTCCTTGTCTTCGAGCAGTACGTAATTGCCTTTTGCATATTCGAATCCCTTGACGATGTCGTCGGGGTCGACCGGACCAATCCCAGGCACAGTTTTTTCGTATTTGACGGCTTTGCCCGAAGGCTGATGGATCTGCCGAAACGATACACTCGAACCGCTGCGCGTGGCCGTAAAGACCTGTACCGGAATGGAGACGAGCGCGAGCCTGATCTGCCCTTGCCAATACGGCCGTGCCGCCATGTCCATCAGCCTTTGTTACGAAGGCGATTCAAATGCGCGGATCGACTGCAGGTTCCGTGTCGCTCGGCTCAACCAGCCGGCAATTTATTCAGCATGTCGAGGTGCATCTGAACCTTCGGCGCGGTTTTCGCCGCGAACGCTTTCAATGCTGGCTTATCGCCAGTCGCCGCATAGCCCTGCATGATCGTCAGGGCCTGCGTGTGCGAATCGATTTGTTGCTGGCGGTAAAGCCGGTTGAAATCGGCTCCGCCGGCGCGAGCGAGCTTGTCGATCAGCGCCTGATGACTGGCATCGAGCGCCGGCGGCGGTGATCCACCGACATTGTCGCTCGCCAGCGCTGCTTTCAATTCCCGCGAGGTAACGGTGTGTTCGTCGACCATGGCCTTGCCGAACGCTTTGACCGCTGGTGCAGTCGCTTTCTCAACCGCCATCTTACCCGATTCCACTTCGAACTTATCGCTCATCGCGGCCTGGCGGAGGAACGTTTCCGCCGGCGTCGCGCCCGTCAATGACGCCTCGGCCGTGCCGTTTGCGCCAGTCGCTGCAGGCATGGCCTGATTGTCGACTATCGTGGGCGATGTGCCGCTCTGCGCCGACGGCGACATGGTACTGGTTTTGGAACCACAAGCGGCCAGCGCAAGCACGGTGGCCGAAGCAAAGATCAAACGACGCATGCAATCCTCCTGTTTCGTAACTGCAACGTGCACGATCGACTTCGTGTTCCCGCTTTTGCCTTGAGCTTCGCAGTGGTTTGCGGTCATGTTGCCAGTGATGTTGGTTCACGCTTTCTAATGGCAGATCTGGCCACCATTCCGGCGCCGCCGACCTGGCCAGTCATCGGCAATCTGCATCAGATTCCAAAGGCTGGGCTGATCGGTCATCTGCTCGACGTTGCCGAAACTTTCGAAGACCCCGGCATCTTCAAGTTGCGCTTCGGAAGCCGCGTCGGCATTTTCGTCACGCATCCCGATTTGGTGGCCGAACTGTGCGACGAAACCCGGTTCCGCAAAATTCCGGGGCCGGGATTGCGCGTTGTCCGCAAATTCGCCGGCGATGGCCTGTTCACCGCGTTCAGCGAGGAAGCGAATTGGGGCCGCGCGCACCGCATTTTGCTGCCCGCATTCAGCCAGCGGTCGATGCGCGGCTATTTCGACTTGATCCTCGAAGTCTGTGACAAGCTGATCGCGAAATGGACGCGCAACGACGGTCGTGAATTGCTGATCGCCGACGACATGACGCGGCTGACGCTCGACAGCATCGCGATTGCGGGGTTTGGGCACCGGTTCGACAGCTTTGCGCGCGACGACCTCGACCCGTTTCTGATCAGTCTAGGCGATGCCTTGTCCGAAGCGCTGAACGTAATCACGCGGCTGCCGATCCAGCAGCGCTTCGCCAAGCGCTCGACCGCGCAGTTCAATGCAGACATCGCCACGATGAACACGCTGGTCGACGGCGTGATCGCCGAGCGGCGGGCGCAGTTGGCGCGGGGCGAGGCCACCGATGCAAAAGACCTGCTCAACCTGATGTTGACGGCGACCGATCCGGAGACCGGCGAGGGGCTCGACGACCTCAACATCCGCTATCAAGTGCTGACGTTCCTGATTGCGGGGCACGAGACGACGTCCGGATTGTTGACGTTCGCGTTCATGGAATTGCTGCGTGCGCCAGCCGTGCTCGCGCAGGCCTATGCCGAGGTCGACCGCGTTCTGCCCGGTGATACGCGTCCTGCCTATGAACACTTGGCGCACCTGAAGGTCATCGAGCGAATCGTAAAGGAAACGCAGCGGCTGTGGCCGACGGCCCCGGCGTTCTCGGTCGGCCCGTGGGATGATCAGGTGATCGGCGGGAAGTGGAAATTACGCAAAGACCGTCCAGTAAACGTGTATGCGCCAGGGCTGCAGCGCCACCCGAGCGCCTGGGACAATCCGACCGAATTCGACATCGACCGCTGGCTGCCCGAGGCCGAAGCCGAGCATCACCCGCACGCCTACAAGCCGTTCGGCAATGGTGCGCGTGCCTGCATCGGACGGCAGTTTGCGCTGGTGGAGGCCAA
>JBBRGE010000378.1:0-2405 GCA_038241045.1 Hyphomicrobiales bacterium
ACCGCATCGCCGTCATCAGAGCGGGCGACAATTCGTTGAGCGCCAGCCTGCTCGCAACGAATCCGAGGCCCCAGATGATGGCCACGCCAATCGCCAAAAGAATATCTATCGGCTTCATATCATATCAATCGAAACGATTCACATTCCATCCGGGCCGCGCGCGATTGCGGCGACGCCGGTGCGCGACACTTCAACAAGACCAAGCGGCACCATCAGACTAACAAACTGATCGATCTTGTCCGAAGCGCCAGTGATCTCGAAAATAAAACTCTCCGACGTTGCATCAACAACGCGCGCACGGAATACCTCCGCGAGACGCATGGCCTCGATGCGTGGATCGCTGGTGCCCTTCACCTTGACCATCGCCAGTTCGCGCTCGATTGAGCTGCCCGTCGTGGTCATATCAACCACGCGATAGACAGGAATCATACGATCGAGCTGATGCTTGATCTGCTGGATCACCATCGGCGTGCCGGTGGTGACGATGGTGATACGCGACATATGTTTCGCGTGCTCGGTCTCCGACACCGTGAGACTCTCGATGTTGTAACCGCGCCCTGAAAACAATCCGATCACGCGCGCGAGCACGCCGGGTTCGTTCTGCACAAGCACAGATAGAGTGTGCGTCTCGTTGGGATCGTGACGCTCTTCCATGAAATAGGCCGAAGCCGGCTGGTCCGTTGACATTGTCTCGACCTTTCTCAGACCAGCGCCTTGCCGCCAGCGAAGGCGGCAGCGGTTGTTTCATCGTTGGCTTCCGCAGGCAGAAGCATTTCGTTATGGGCTTTGCCGGACGGAATCATCGGGAAGCAGTTCTCAAGCGCCGCGACGCGACAGTCGAACAGCACCGGCTTCTTCACCTTGATCATTTCCTCAATCGCACCGTCGAGATCGGCTGGTTTGATCGCCTGCAAGCCGACGCCTCCATAAGCCTCCGCGAGCTTGACGAAGTCGGGCAACGCCTCTGAATAGGAATGCGACAGGCGGTTGCCGTGAAGCAATTGCTGCCACTGACGCACCATGCCCATATATTGATTGTTCAAAATGAAGATCTTGATCGGCAATTCGTACTGAACCGCCGTCGACATTTCCTGCATGGTCATCTGCACCGAGGCATCGCCTGCGATGTCGATGACGAGACTGTCCGGATGCGCGACCTGCACACCAAGCGCCGCCGGCAAGCCGTAGCCCATGGTGCCGAGGCCGCCCGACGTCATCCAGCGATGCGGCTCCTCGAAACCGTAGAACTGCGCCGCCCACATCTGGTGCTGACCGACCTCGGTCGTGATGTAGGTGTCATGATTCTTGGTCAGCTCATACAGCCGCTGGATCGCGTATTGCGGCAGGATCACGTCGCTGTTCTTCTTGAACGCGAGCGAGTTGCGCGAGCGCCAGCGTCCGATCTCGAACCACCACGGATCGATCTTCGGCTTCTTCACCTCGGCCTTGAACACCTGCAGAATGTCGCCAAGCACATTGGCAACATCGCCGATGATCGGCACATCGACGCGGATGTTCTTGTTGATCGACGATGGGTCGATGTCGATGTGGATCTTCTTCGAGTTCGGCGAGAACGCATCGGTGCGGCCGGTGATGCGGTCGTCGAAGCGCGCGCCGACACACAGCATCACGTCGCAATCGTGCATCGCCATGTTGGCTTCGTAGGTGCCGTGCATGCCCAGCATGCCGAGCCAGCTCTTGCCCGACGCCGGATACGCACCGAGTCCCATCAGCGTGGATGTGATCGGGAATCCGGTTGCCTCGACCAGTTCGCGCAACAGTTTCGATGCTTCGGGTCCGGAATTGATGACACCGCCGCCCGAATAGATGACGGGACGCTTGGCAGACGTCATCAACGCAACTGCTTTGCGAATTTGCGCGGCGTCGCCTTTCACGCGCGGATTGTAGGAAATATGCACGTCGGATTTGCGCGGCGGATGATAGGTGCCCACCGCGAACTGTACGTCCTTCGGCACATCGACGACCACTGGACCCGGACGGCCCGTGGTGGCGACGTAAAACGCTTCGTGCAGCACCTTCGCCAGATCGTTGACGTCGCGCACTAGCCAGTTGTGCTTCGTACATGGCCGCGTAATGCCGACCGTGTCGCATTCCTGAAACGCGTCGTTGCCGATCAGATGCGTCGGCACCTGCCCGGTGATGCAGACCAGCGGAATCGAATCCATCAGCGCGTCGGTCAACGGCGTCACCATGTTGGTGGCACCGGGCCCCGACGTCACCAGCACGACGCCCGGCTTGCCGGTGGAGCGTGCGTAGCCTTCTGCGGCGTGACCCGCGCCCTGCTCGTGACGAACGAGAATGTGCTCGACTTCGCTCTGCTGAAAAATTTCGTCATAGATCGGAAGCACCGCGCCGCCCGGATAACCGAAGAGATGTTTGACCCC
>JBBRGE010000379.1:0-2404 GCA_038241045.1 Hyphomicrobiales bacterium
GTCATTGCGAGGAGCGAAGCGACGAAGCAATCCAGCTCTTTGGGTTGCTCGCCTAACTGGATTGCTTCGCTTCGCTCGCAATGACGAAGCGGAAGGCAAAGGCGACTTCTTTCGCAAGCTTATCATCGCAACCTTCGTGACCCTTGCGTTCAGTGTCGTGACGGCGTCGGTTTGGATTGCAACTCTGCCGCCGTTGCCGCTTGAACAAGCGCGTCGTGCATCAACGGTTGTGCTGGATCGTAACGCTAAATTACTGCGCGCATTCGCGATGACCGACGGGCGCTGGCGCTTGTCGGTCAACGCGACCTCGAATGTCGATCCGGGATATGTTGAATTGCTGCTGGCCTATGAGGACCGGCGGTTTCGGTCGCATCACGGCGTCGATCCGCTTGCACTTGGGCGCGCGGCGTTCCAGATCGCGACGCGCGGACATATTATCTCTGGAGGTTCGACGATCACCATGCAACTCGCGCGGTTGATGGAGCCGCGCCGGGAGCGTTCAATTTCCGCAAAGTTGCGCCAGATCGTGCGCGCGCTGCAGATCGAGCGGCAATTAACTAAGGACGAGATTCTCGACATTTATCTCACACTTGCGCCTTTCGGCGGCAATCTCGAAGGCGTGCGCGCCGCGTCATTTTCCTATTTTGGAAAAGAGCCGAAGCGGCTGTCGCTCGCCGAGAGTGCGTTGCTGGTGGCGTTGCCTCAGTCGCCGGAAACGCGGCGGCTCGATCGTTTCTCGGACGCTGCCCGTGCCGCACGCGATCGTGTGCTGGCGCGGATGGTCGCGGAGGGTCGCGTCTCGCGAGACGACGCCGATCACGCTCTGCTTGAGTCAGTGCCGAGTTTGCGCAAGGCGATGCCGCTCTTGGCACCGCATGCAACCGATCAGGCGATCGCGTCGCTGAAGAATGTGCCGATCATCAGAATAACGCTCGATGCGATGATCCAGAAAAATCTCGAAGCCTTGGCGCGTGATCGTATGGCGGGACTTGGCGGCAACGTCTCAATCGGAATTCTTGCGGTCGATAACGCGACCGGCGACGTGCTGGCGCATGTCGGCTCGCCGGATTATTTCGATGCGCGGCGCGCCGGGCAAGTCGATATGACGCGCGCGGTACGCTCGCCCGGTTCGACATTGAAGCCCTTCATCTACGGCCTCGCATTCGAGGATGGCTTCGTGCATCCGGAAAGTCTGATCGAGGACAGACCCGCTCGTTACGGTTCTTACGCGCCGGAAAATTTCGACATGACGTTTCAAGGCACCGTCGGAATCCGCCGCGCATTGCAGATGTCGCTCAACGTTCCGGCGATTGCCTTGCTGGACCGTGTGGGATCGAGCCGACTGAGCGCGCGCATCCGACAGGCCGGTGCGAATTTGATTTTGCCGAAAGATGAAGTGCCGGGGCTCGCGATGGGACTGGGCGGCGTCGGAATTACGTTGAACGATTTGGTGCGGCTGTATTCAGGCTTGGCACGTCTTGGAAATGCAATGCCGTTGCGTGAGATTGTGCGGGACGATGACGGCGAGCCGGACGCGCGCAGGCTGATGGATCCATCGGCGGCCTGGCAGGTCGGCAACATTCTGTTGGGAACTCCGCCGCCCGACAATGCGCCGCATAACTGGATCGCGTTCAAGACCGGCACCAGTTACGGCTATCGTGACGCGTGGTCGATCGGTTTCGACGGGCGCATGACCATCGGCATTTGGGTTGGCAGGCCTGATGGGGCTCCCGTTCCCGGCCTCGCGGGCCGAACGGCCGCAGCCCCCATTCTGTTCGATGCGTTCGCCCGCACCGGCAAGCTCCACATGGCGCTGCCGAAGCCGCCGAAGGGTACGTTGATCGCCACCAATGCGAAGTTGCCGTTGCCGTTGCGGCAGTTTCGTGCTGCCGGCGATTTCATCCGCACCGGCAGCGAGCAGGCGCTTCGGATTCAGTTCCCGCTCAATGGATCGCGGATCGATGCCTACGGCTCAGACGATGCCAAAGCTTCGGCACTTCCCGTAAAAGTCGCAGGCGGCGTGCTTCCCATGACCATGCTGGTGAATGGCATTGCGGTCGGCGGCATCGACAGCCGCCGCCAAAAACTGATCGATCCGCCCGGTCCCGGATTTGTCAGGCTGACCGTGATGGACGCCACGGGTGCGGCGGACACAGTTGTCGTGAGAATTCAGTAGAGCAGGGCCAAGCAGTTGTCCCAATAACGGTTTCAGCGTATGCGGAACCGATGGCCGATATCTATCCAAGACCCCGATTTGGCGCTCCGCGCGAGACGACCGTCCGGAAAAATCCCGGCAGCGGACTTGTGCGCGTTCTGGATTTTGCGGCGGGCAGCCACGCGCGCGCCACCGGTCTGCTGGTACTCTGCGGCCTGCTGTTTTTCCTGCCGGGATTTTTCAATATTC
>JBBRGE010000380.1:0-2400 GCA_038241045.1 Hyphomicrobiales bacterium
GACCGCACCGGTCACGCGATGCTGCATACGATGTACGGCCAGTCGCTGCGGCACGCGGCGGAATTTTTCATCGAATTCTTCGCCATCGATCTCATCATGGACGATCAGGGCGTCTGCCGCGGCGTGATCGCGTTGAAGCTCGACGACGGCACAATTCATCGATTTCGCGCGCAGACGACAATTCTGGCGACCGGCGGCTACGGTCGCGCGTATCAGTCCTGCACCTCGGCACATACCTGCACGGGCGACGGCGGCGCGATGGCGCTGCGTGCGGGGCTTCCACTGCAGGACATGGAATTCGTGCAGTTTCATCCCACGGGCATTTTCCCGGCGGGTTGTCTCATTACTGAGGGCGCGCGCGGCGAAGGCGGCTATTTGGCCAATTCTGAGGGCGAGCGCTTCATGGAGCGTTACGCGCCCTCCGCCAAAGACCTTGCCTCGCGCGATGTTGTCTCAAGAGCGATGACGATTGAAATTCGCGAAGGCCGCGGCGTCGGCAAGAACAAGGATCACATGCTGCTGCACCTCGATCATCTCGATCCTGCGGTGCTGCACGAACGGCTTCCGGGCATTTCGGAGTCCGCCAAGATTTTCGCGGGCGTCGATATTACGCGAGAACCGATCCCCGTGCTGCCGACGGTCCACTACAACATGGGCGGCATACCGACGAATTATCACGGCGAAGTCGTCACCAAGAAGGACGGCGACAACGACGCGATCGTTCCAGGCCTGATGGCTGTTGGCGAAGCCGCCTGCGTGTCGGTGCACGGCGCCAATCGTCTCGGCTCCAATTCGCTGATTGACCTGGTGGTGTTCGGACGCGCGGCGGCGTTGCGCTGCGCCGAAAAACTGGAGAAAAACGCGCGGCAACCAGAATTGCCAGCGAACTCGGCCGAGCTTTCATTGTCGCGGCTCGACCATTTCCGCAACGCCTCCGGTGGCACGCGCACCGCCAAGCTGCGCGAAAACATGCAGCGGGTGATGCAGAACAATTGCGCGGTGTTCCGCACCGGCGACGTGCTGCACGAGGGACAGGACCTCATTCACAAGGTTCACGGCGGCATCAGTGACGTGTCGGTGTCGGATCGCTCATTGGTCTGGAATTCGGATTTGATCGAGACTTTGGAGTTCGACAATCTGATTTCGCAAGCCGTCGTGACGATGGATTCCGCCGCCAACCGCACCGAGAGCCGCGGCGCGCATGCGCGCGAGGATTTCGCCGATCGCGACGACAAGAACTGGATGAAGCACTCGCTGGCGTGGATCGACCGCAAGGGCAACACGACCATCGATTACCGTCCGGTGCACGATTACACGATGACCAACGACGTTCAGTACATTCCGCCGAAGGCGCGGGTTTATTGATCTCATTGAAGGTTCGAACACCATGGTTGAATTCGCACTCCCGAAAAACTCGAAGATCAGCGGCGGCAAGCAATGGCCGAAGCCTGCGGGCGCTGACGAGTCCAAGCTGCGCGAATACAATATCTATCGCTGGAATCCCGATGACGGAAAAAATCCGAGCGTGGATACTTACTATGTGAACACCGCCGATTGCGGCCCGATGGTTTTGGACGGCCTGATCTGGATCAAGAACAACATCGATCCGTCGCTGACGTTTAGACGATCTTGCCGCGAAGGCGTGTGCGGTTCATGCGCGATGAACATCGACGGCGCGAACACGCTGGCCTGCACCAAGGACATGGACGATGTCGATGCGGGCGCGGTGAAGATCAATCCGCTGCCGCATCAGCCGGTGGTGAAGGATCTCGTGCCAGATCTGACGAATTTCTACGCCCAATATGCATCGATCGAACCGTGGTTGCATACGTCGAGCCCGACGCCGCAGAAGGAATGGAAACAGTCGCCGGAGGACCGCGCCAAGCTCGACGGGCTTTACGAGTGCATTCTGTGCGCGTGCTGTTCGACCTCGTGTCCGAGTTACTGGTGGAATTCCGAACGCTTCCTCGGCCCCGCAGCGTTGCTGCAGGCGGATCGCTGGGTGAAGGACTCGCGCGACGAGGCCACCGGCGAACGCCTCGACAATCTCGAAGACCCGTTCCGGCTCTATCGCTGCCACACCATCATGAATTGCGCGAAGGCGTGTCCGAAGGGTTTGAATCCCTCGGAGGCCATCGCCGATTTGAAATTGAAGATGGTCGAGCGGCAAGTGTGATCGCAACGGCCAGGACTTGCGCAAAGCATTTGTGTTAGGATCCGCCGGTCCAAAAGGTTCCCCATGGCAAGCGCAAAAGAATTCATCGACTTCTGGCTTGAGACCAGCGTCCACCCGGATGAGCGCTACGGCGCGCGGCGCGGCAAGATAGATATCGACGAACTTGCTGCAAACTGCGTGACAGCGGCGAAGCAACAGGGGTTTACGGAAGAACAGATCGAAGC
>JBBRGE010000381.1:0-2392 GCA_038241045.1 Hyphomicrobiales bacterium
AGCGGTGCGCGGAATTGGATATCGCCTGGTCGCGTCACCATGAGACGACGATCATGAGCACGCTGGACACCGGCCTTACCTTCATCCGCACGGCATCGCGGCGTGTGTCGAAGCTGAACGGGTGGCTTGGACAGTGGTTCAAGGAGTTGATGCCGAAAGGGCTCTACGCTCGCGCGCTCCTCATCATCATAGTGCCGATGGTTATTCTGCAGTCGGTGGTCGCATTCGTCTTCATGGAACGCCACTGGAATACGGTGACGCGCCGGCTATCGACGGCTGTGGTGCAGGACATCGCCGCATTGATCGATGTGTACAAGGCATATCCGCAGGACAAGGACAAAACCCAACTCAAAAAGATAGCTCAGCAGCGGCTGGGTCTCGTGGTGGATTTTCTCCCGATCAACGATATGCCGGCGCCGGGACCGAAACCGTTCTTTTCGCTGCTCGATCAGGCGCTGTCGGTTCAAATCGGCCGCCAGATTGCCCGCCCTTTCTGGATCGACACGGTCGGCAAATCCTCGATCGTCGAAATCCGTATCAAGCTCGACGACGGTGTGATGCGAATTTATGCACAGCGTAACGCAGCCTATGCGTCCAATTCCGAAATCTTCCTGTTCTGGATGGTGGGCACGTCCTCACTACTCCTGATCGTCGCGGTGCTGTTCCTTCGCAATCAGATCAAGCCGATCTTGCGTCTTGCAGACGCAGCGGAGAATTTTGGCAAGGGGCGTGAAGCGCCGAATTTCCGGCCACGCGGTGCTCGCGAAGTCCGGCGTGCCGCGCAAGCCTTCATGGAGATGAAGTCCCGTATCGAGCGCAGCATTGAACAGCGCACGGCGATGCTGGCAGGTGTTTCGCACGATCTGCGGACGATTCTCACGCGCTTCAAACTCGAGCTCGCGATGCTTGGCGACAGCCCGGAGGCCGAAGGCATGCGCAAGGACGTGGACGAGATGAGCGGCATGCTCGAGGCTTATCTGTCTTTCGCACGCGGTGACAATGGCGAGCAGGCGCAGCCGACCGATATGGAGCAGGCGCTCGAAGAATTACGCGGCGACGCAGAGCGGCAGGGTCACGCCGCGACGGTGACATTCCACGGCCAGCCGACGGTGACTGTGAAGCCTGCCGCCTTCAAGCGATGTCTGGCCAATCTCGTCTCAAATGCCGCGCGTCACGCCGAAGCCATCTCGATCACCGGACATCGCGATCACATTTAACTCACGGTCACGATCGATGACGATGGGCCGGGGATTCCCCCCGCAATGCGCGAAGAAGTATTCAAGCCGTTCCTGCGGCTCGACGATGCGCGCAATCAGGATGAGGGCGGAACCGGTCTTGGTCTTGCCATTGCGCGAGATATCGCGCGCTCGCATGGCGGCGACATTACCCTCGGCGACAGCCCGATGGGCGGTCTGCGGGCGTCGGTCCGCATTCCAGTTTAGGCGAACTATCGCCGATCTACGAAATTATTGAGCGTTTTCAGGTGGAAAGCCGGCGAATCGGCCGCGCCGTCCCTGAACACAGATACGAGGCTGTAGGGCGACAAAAGGCCTTGATCGGATTGACATTCCGGGCCGCCATGGCCTAGAAATCGCCTGTCTCGCGCGGCCTTGGCCCCGCAGGATATTGCAAAATCCAAGGTTCAATCACGGCCAGCAACGCGGCCTTCCAGAGAGCATTGTCCCATGAAGGTCCGTAATTCGCTGAAGTCACTGCGCGGCCGTGACCGCGACAACCGTCTGGTTCGCCGCAAGGGCCGGGTTTACGTCATCAACAAGGTCAAGCGCCGCTTCAAGGCACGCCAAGGTTGATTTTAAAGACTGATCTGAGGTCGATTCGGCGTTTAATCCCACGCAGCTGATCGTCTCGCATTTTATACCCATCACGCGTGTTTGACGCCGCCGCACTTTGCATGTGGCGGATTCCGCGTTTACACTTTTGCCATGGTCCTGCGAACTGCATCGACGGCAAAGCTCATTCTCGGCGCACTCGTAGTCGCCGCCATGTCGCTGTCGGTTGTCCCATCGCCGTCCTTGGCGCAGGAGCCTAGGTTCGACCCATCCGCGAAGCCAAAGAAAATTCCACAGGCCCCGGCCAAATTGCCGCGCGTCACCGGCGACAAAACCAAAAACCTAGACTTCCTGTTCGGCGCTTTAAAAGCGGCGCCCAGCGAGGAAAGCGCCAAAGCGGTTGAAGCGCGAATCTGGTCATTGTGGACCGCGACCAGCAGCGACACCGCGGCATTGTTGATGCTGCGCGCGAAACTCGCGATGGACAGCAAGCAGATGGACGTCGCTTTGAAGTTGCTAGACGCCGTCATCAAACTGCGTCCCGACTATATCGAAGGGTGGAACCGGCGTGCGACGCTGTATTACATGCAGAACGATTACAC
>JBBRGE010000382.1:0-2356 GCA_038241045.1 Hyphomicrobiales bacterium
GTCGCCAACCTTGCATTTCAACTGCTTCACCGTGCCTGCGAACGGCGCGCGCAACGTCTGCTCCATCTTCATGACTTCAAGCGTGAGAATTGGCGCGCCCTTCTCGACCGTCGCGCCTTCTTCGACCAGCAGTGCGACAACCGTTCCCGGTAGCGGCGCAACGACGCGGTCGGCACCGGCCTGTTCCTCGTCTTTGGTGCCGAATGGATCGACCCAATGCATTTCAAAACGGCCATGCTGGGTTCGAACGTAGACGTCGCGCTCGTCAAGCAATCCCGCGACATGACGCTTCACGCCATCGAGGACGAGATCGATCCCGCCCCTTGAGGAAACCGCATATGAAAACGCAATCTCGCGTTCGCCGATCGACAATATCGACGGCCCGCGTCCGTAACGCAGCACAACGGTGTGCTCCTCATCCTGCCGAAAAACAAAACGCCGCTGGCGCGCGCCGACGGCAGTCCAGCCGGATGAGCGCCAGGGCGAGCTTATATCTCCCGCCGCAGCCGCATCCTCCGCGCTCATAATTGCCGCAACCGCAGCACCGAGTTCGAGTTCAGATAGTGGGTGCTGCTCCGGCGTCAGCTTCGCCAGTTCGCGCTCGATGAACCCGGTGTCGATGGCGTTGGTGCGCACGTCGGGGTGCGTGATGAGCGCAGACAAAAATGGAATGTTGGTGACGACTCCACGAATGTCGATTTCCTCAAGCCCGCTATTGAGACGCGAGATCGCCAGATCGCGCGTCGGCGCCCAGGCGATTACCTTGGCCAGCATCGCATCGTAGTTGGGCGAAACGCCCTTGCCTTCGCCGTAGCCTGCATCGATCCTTAGACCATCGACGGCGTCGGGCATCCGCCACGTTCGCAGATTGCCGACCGACGGCATGAAATTTTTGTTGGGATTCTCAGCATAAACCCGCGCCTCGACGGCATGCCCGTTGAGTTTGATCTGATCCTGAGTGAGCGACAGCTTCTCTCCGAACGCCACGAGCAATTGCCATTCGACGAGATCGATACCCGTAATCAACTCTGTGACCGGATGTTCGACTTGAAGTCGCGTGTTCATCTCGATGAAGAAAAATTCCTTGCCGTTCGAGACAAACTCGATGGTGCCCGCGCCGACATAATTCACCGTGCTCGCTGCCTTGCGCGCAGCCGCGCATACGGCGTCGCGTTGCTTCGCATCGAGTGTCGGTGACGGCGCTTCTTCGATCACTTTCTGATGGCGGCGCTGCAGCGTGCATTCACGCTCAAACAGCGACACCAGATTGCCGTGGCTGTCGCCGACGATCTGCACCTCGATATGCCGCGGCGTATCGACATACTTTTCGATCAGCATGCGGTCGTCGCCGAATGCCGCCAGCGCTTCGCGCTTGGCACTCACTACCGCCGCCGCAAGCTCGCTCGCCGAGCGCACGACCCTCATGCCGCGTCCACCCCCGCCGGCAGACGCTTTCACGAGAATTGGAAAACCCGCTTTTTCGGCAGCCTTCGCGAGTGTCGCGTCGTCCTGCGCATCGCCGTGATAACCCGGCACAAGCGGCACGCCCGCTTTTTCCATCAGCATTTTGGAGCCGGACTTGGAGCCCATCGCCTCCATCATCTCGGCAGTCGGGCCGACAAACACGATTCCAGCCGCCGCGCATCGGCGTGCGAAATCCGCATTCTCCGACAGGAAGCCGTAACCCGGATGAATAGCTTCGGCATTGGTTTTTTGCGCCGCTTCAAGAATCTGATCGATGTTGAGATAGCTGTCGCGCGCGCGCGCCGGACCGATCAACACCGCATCGTCCGCCATCGCGACATGCAACGCATCGGCGTCAGCCTCCGAATAGACTGCAACCGTTCGCAATCCCATCGCGCGCGCCGTTCGAATGACGCGGCATGCGATCTCGCCCCGGTTGGCGATCAGCAATGTATTGAAGCGACGATAAAGCGGCTTCGCCGCGACGCTCACCTTGGATGAATTTTTCATCATCACATCCTGAACACGCCAAAGCGCGTCGGCTCAATTGGCGCATTGGCCGCCGCCGAAAGCCCGAGCCCGAGCACGAGGCGCGTATCGGCAGGGTCAATCACACCGTCGTCCCATAGCCGCGCGGTCGCGTAATACGGATGGCCCTGCGTTTCATATTGTGCGCGGATCGGCGCGCGGAATGTATCCTCTTCCTCTGCGGACCACTTGCCGCCCTTCGCTTCGATATTGTCACGCCGCAGCTGACTGAGCACCATGGCGGCCTGCTCGCCACCCATCACGGAAATCCGCGCGTTCGGCCACATCCACAGGAAACGCGGGCTATAGGCGCGCCCGCACATGCCGTAATTCCCCGCGCCGAAGCTGCCGCCGATCACGACGG
>JBBRGE010000383.1:0-2345 GCA_038241045.1 Hyphomicrobiales bacterium
CTACGCTTTGAAGCCCGATGCCGGCATCTGGGAATATCGCGGGCGTCAACGCGTTCACACGCATTCGGTCGCGATGTGCTGGGCCGGAATCAACCGTCTGGCATCGATTGCGGCGAAACTCGGTCTCCATGAACGCGCGGCCTACTGGAATTCGGTCGCCGATCCCATTCAGCAGGAATTGCTGGAGAAGGCGTGGAATCCGAAACGCGAAGCGTTCACGGCGGCGTTCGGCTCCGACGATCTCGACGCCAGTGTTCTTCTGTTGCCAGATTTGGGCATTTGCGAAGTGGACGATCCGCGTTTCGTCAAAACCGTCGCCGCAATGGAGCGCGAACTGCTGCGCGAAAAACACATGATGCGTTACGCCGCCGAAGACGATTTCGGCATGCCCGCGACGGCATTTCTGATCTGTCGGTTCTGGCTGATCGACGCATGGTGGGCACAGGGCCGCAAGGATGAAGCGCGCGAATTGTTCGAGGACGCGATGGCACACCGCAATCGCTATGGATTGTTGTCAGAAGACATCGATCCCAAAACCGGCGCGCTGTTCGGGAATTTTCCGCAGACATATTCGATGGCCGGATTGATTCTCACCGGCATGAAAATCTCGCGCAACTGGGAAGACCGGTACTGGCGTAGTTAAGGTTAGAAAAAAGTTTCGGCGAACATACGCGAACAGAATAAGACGCAGTGACTTCAATGTGTTGCTGATCGCGGAACACGGCTTCAAAAAGCTCCGTTTCATCAACGCCCGATTTTGACTTCATTTCGTTGAAACGATGGCGAGGAACCATATTGATGAACAGGGGTTAAATTTTGCAGTTGCGAAGTTGCAGGCGCGAACTTTAAGGAGGCCATGTGGATCTCGTCGTTGTCTCTAATCGTGTTGCTCGCGCAAAAGCCAACGAGCCCATGACGGGAGGATTGGCCGCGGCTCTGCTGCCGATCGTCGAAAAATCCGGCGCGATCTGGGTCGGTTCGAGCGGCAAGGTGAGCAGCACCTTCGACAAAGATTCTTTCGTCACAGTCGAGCCTCTCGGCAAAGGCGCGCTCGCAATGATGGACCTGCCGGCTGCGCATTACGGCGGCTATTATGAAGGCTTTGCGAATTCTGCGCTGTGGCCCGCCGTTCATTCGCGCCCCGATCTCATTCATGTGTCGCAGGACGACTACCAATCCTATCGTGAGGTGAATGCGTTCGTGGCGCGCGGCCTGATGCGCTTCCACAAACCCACGACGGCTTTCTGGGTTCAGGACTATCATTTTCTTTCGCTCGGCACGGAATTGAGAAATCTAGGGGTCACGAACCCGCTGGGCTTCTTTCTTCACACACCATGGCCCGCGCGAACCATCATTGCGGGTGTACCGCATCATCGCGAACTGATCGAGGCGATGCTATCCTACAATCTGATCGGATTTCAGACCGAAGAAGATTGTGATAATTTTGCGCGATGTTTGCGCATGGACTTCGGTCTCGACGTGCACGACGGGCTTGTGATGTCCCGCTCCGGCATCACGATGCTAGCCGCGTTTCCAATCGGCATCGATGTCGAAGGCTTCACCGCGATTGCACGACGCGCGGCCTCAAATCCTGCGGTATCGCGGTTGCGCATGAGTCTCGGTGGCGAGCGTCTTGCGATCGGCGTCGATCGCGTGGATTACTCCAAAGGTCTCGTCAACCGCATTGCGGCGTTTGACCGGCTATTCGAAACGCAACCCTCGTTGAAGCGTTCTGTTTCGCTGTTGCAGATTGCGACGCCGTCGAGAGGCAGTATTGAGGCCTATGGAAATTTGCAGGACGAGCTTTCCAGACAAGTCACCGAAGTCAACGGTCGCCACGGCGAGGTGGACTGGACTCCGATCCGCTACATCTCGAAAGGGTACAGTCAGGCGGTGCTCGGCGGCTTTTATCGGACCGCGCAAGTGGGTGTCGTCACGCCGCTACAGGACGGAATGAATCTCGTCGCCAAGGAATATGTCGCCGCGCAAAATCCTGCCGATCCGGGCGTGTTGGTGTTGTCGAAATTCGCGGGTGCCGCCAACGAACTGGACACGGCTCTGCTGGTGAACCCGCACGATATCGACGGCATGGCGCGCACGATCGCGATGGCACTGACGATGCCGGCTC
The DNA here is from genome assembly GCA_038241045.1 of Hyphomicrobiales bacterium. Classification (GTDB taxonomy): domain Bacteria; phylum Pseudomonadota; class Alphaproteobacteria; order Rhizobiales; family Xanthobacteraceae; genus Afipia. The sequence goes on from JBBRGE010000383.1 coordinate 2,129, forward strand.
CGGAACGCAGGATGCGCTGGGAAAAGATGATGGCCAAGCTGCGCGCCCAGACCATCCATCAGTGGTTTGCCGATTTCGTAACGGCACTGGAAGAAGCACACGTCTCGGCACACCCGTCCAATTTGCAGTCGCCGGCGGCGTTGCCGTTGCGGACCACAGGCGGTGCCTTGCTGCACTAGGCGCTTCGGGCGCTTGATAATGACGCCCGCAGATCAAT
>JBBRGE010000384.1:0-2333 GCA_038241045.1 Hyphomicrobiales bacterium
AAAGACGGCCCGAACGATGCCGGCGACATGTTCGATCGCCCCGGTCGTCCCGCCGATTATTTCCCGGCCCCGTTTGCCAACGAGCAGGCGGCGCGCTCCGCCAATGGCGGCGCGGCACCTCCGGATCTGTCGCTGATCGCAAAGGCGCGCGGCTACGAGCGCGGCTTTCCGCTGTTCGTGATCGATGCCTTCACGCAGTTTCAGGAAAAAGGCCCGAACTATATCGACGCACTGCTTCAGGGCTATGAAGATGAAGCGCCAAAGGATTTCAAGTTGCCCGACGGCTCCTACTACAACAAGATTTATCCCGGACACGCGATCAAGATGCCGAAGCCGATCAGCGACGGTCAGATCACTTACGACGACGGCTCGCCCGCAACCGTGCAGCAATACGCCAAGGACGTTTCGGCCTTCCTGATGTGGACGGCGGAGCCGAAGCTGGAGGCGCGCAAGCGCCTCGGCATGCAGGTGATGATTTTCCTGCTTTTGTTTAGCGGGCTGCTGTATTTCACGAAAAAGAAAGTCTGGGCCAACGCGCACTAGTTTTTCGCCGTTGGAGATTGCATTGCGAAAGGCTCCCGTCGGGAGTCTTTTTGCTGCGCGGTATTCTATCGCGCTTCGTGTTCTGGCAAGACTGGCGCAGCAATCGCGGCTCAATTAACGTCCGCCGAAACCGGCGCTGACAGCCGGCAAGCTGTAACAGGCTTTTGGGGGACGCATGGCCGGCGCGCTGATCGACGACATTTTGCTGAACATCAATCCGACCGGCCAGCTCGTGCTCGGCGGCGTGCTTGCGCTGATTATTTACGGCGTCGCGCTCGATCTAAAAGTCGCGGACTTCATCGAAGTGTTTCGCAAGCCCGTCGCACCCTTGTCGGGATTACTCGCCCAACTGGCGCTGCTGCCTGCGGTGACATGGGCAATCACCATGCTTTTAAAACCGCAGCCGAGCATTGCTCTCGGCATGATGGTGGTTGCGGCATGTCCCGGCGGCAACATCTCGAATCTCATTACCCATATGGCGCGCGGCAATACCGCACTGTCGATTTCGATGACGGGTGTGTCGAGCATACTCGCCATCGTCACCACGCCGCTGAACATCCTGTTCTGGGCCGGACTTAATCCGGATACCGCAGCGCTGCTCCGGCAAGTGAGCATCGAGCCGCTGTCGTTTCTGGGACAGACCATGGCGATCCTCGGCATTCCGATGGCGCTCGGCATGCTGACGGTGACCTATCTGCCGAAGGTCGCGGATTTTCTGCGACGGCCGCTGCAAATTCTGTCATTCGTGTTTCTGATCGCCTTCATCGGCGGCGCGATGCTGACCAACGCGAAATATCTCTCCACCTTCGTGTTCGCGATCCTGCCATTCGTCATTCTGCATAACGCCATCGCTGTTGGACTTGGTTGGGGCACCGCAAAGGCATTGCGCTTGAGCGATTACGACACCCGAGCGCTGACCATCGAAGTCAGCATGCATAATTCAGGATTGGGGCTGGCGCTGATCCTCAACCAGTTCGACGGCGTCGGCGGAGCCGCACTGGTGGCGGCGGGATGGGGCGTGTGGCATCTGATTTCCGGATGGGCGCTGGCCGCCTTCTGGAAGCGACGCGATCCGCACCCGCACAGCAAACCCGCATGAGCACGCAGGACCAGGAAAGAAGCGGCGGCGTTCTCGTCACGGGTGCGGCCGGATTTATCGGCAAGTCGTTAGTTGACGAGCTTGCGCGCGACAACGCCACCAATTCGGAAATCGTCGCGCTCGATCTGCGTGAGGTTGCGGTGTCAGATCGGCTCGCCAATGTGACTTACGTGACCGGCGATATCCGCGATCCGTTGCTCAAGGAAATTTTCGCAAAGCACGCACCCCGCACCGTCGTGCATCTTGCATCTGTGGTCGCGGTCGGCGGCGATCCGCAGCGCGACTGGGAAATTGACGTGCTCGGCACCAAGAATGTGCTGCAAGCATCGCTCAACGCGAACGTCGAACATCTGGTCGTCACATCGAGCGGCGCGGCCTATGGCTATCACGCCGACAATCCAGTTCCACTGAGCGAAGACGATCCGCTGCGCGGCAACGAGGATTTTCCCTATGCGCGCAACAAGCGCGAGGTCGAGGAAATGCTGCTCGAATGGCGCGAGCTTTATCCGCATCTCGAACAGACAATATTTCGGCCCTGCACCGTGCTAGGCCCCACCACCAACAACCAGATCACCGCGATGTTCGAGCGTCCTGTCGTGATGGGCCTCACAGGAACATCGACGCCGTTTTCGCTGATCGCAGACACAGACGTGGTCGATGCGCTGGTGCGCGCGGTGCGGCAACCCAAACC
>JBBRGE010000385.1:0-2332 GCA_038241045.1 Hyphomicrobiales bacterium
GTCGGAATATCTGCGCGAATGGCTCGCGGCGGGGCCGAAGACCAAAGGGAATTTGAAGCTTGAGGTCGACGTCGATCCGCAGAGCTTTTTGTAGCGCGCCAGACCCCTCAATGTCATAGCGAGAAGGCAAGAGCTTTCGAAACAACAAAAAAACCTGCCGTCATTCGCGACGGCAGGCTGTTCTCGGCCCTCGAAAGATTTCGCGACCATTACGCTACGCAGCGCTTACCGAAGGGTTAGATCGGAGAACGCCGCGCAAAACGCCTTAGGAAACGACCTCGGCGGTGACGCGGCCGACGCCGGCGCCGGTCAGGCCGATCGCACGGGCCGCACCCGTGGACAGGTCGAGCACCCGGCCGCGGACGAACGGACCACGGTCATTGACAGTGACGACGACGCTCTGGCCGCCATGGGTCACGCGCAGCCTGGTGCCGAACGGCAGCGAGCGGTGGGCGCATGTCATTGCACTGGCGTTCATGCGCTGGCCGGATGCGGTCCTGCTGCCGGATTCATTGCCGTAATAGGAGGCCATGCCGGAGAAGCTGTGCCCGCCCGAGGACGCACCGATCGACGCATTGGCATCGCGCCAGGAAGACCCTTCCGACGCGGTGTGGTGGGAATGATGGTGGCGGTGATGATGGTGCCTGGACTTGGCGTTGGCTTCGGTGAAGCTGCCACCGACCAGGAAAGTTGCGGCGAAGAGCGCGAGCGCCGTGCGCGACCGGGTTATGTTTCCCAGCGCCAGGTTATTGGTATTCAGCATTAAATAGTCCCTCAGACAGTATTGCCACATATGCGGCAAGTGGAACCCCCGTCCCATTCTGTGTGGTTGCCGTTTGGTTGGGCAATAAGGCGTGAATTAGGCAGTAAAGATCGATTGTTTCCGGCTGCAATATCTTGTGACGGAGTGCAAGTAGTCGGAGGATATTCCGTAATCTTCCGTATTAACGAATTATTAACCAATTACTTACTCGTAATTACTGATGAATAAAGTCATCGCCTGCCGCAGCGAGATTTGCGCAAGTAATGCGCAAATGGAGGAACTTGGGCGCTTCCGTTCCGCGCCGTTGGCTCATGGCGCCCATGCACGATCGGCTGGAACAAATGGCCGGGTCGGATCCGGGCGGGCGTCGGCGACGAGCCGTTCGGCAAAATCGCGACGACCAATTCGTTGCGAGAACCGCTGTCGGCGGGCGCCGGAAAATTCACATGCGACAAGGCATCGCCCGCACGCGCCGTCATGTTGCACCTGCGCGCTCGCTATGTTAGCAAAGCCGCGATTTTAACGATCCCGGTGCTTCCGTGCCGGTCGAAAATCGAAGTCCCGCTTGAATTCCAAGGGCTTGGATCGCTAGGCGCCGCTTTGTGGCGACGGTTTTTCCCTTGCGAATTTGACAGCTAAAAAGAGCAAGTCTGTGGCTGCTGAAGATCCGTCGGTTTCGGGAGTGTCCGGTCGTTACGCAACGGCCTTGTTCGAGTTGGCGCGCGACGAGAAATCCGTCGACGCGGTAAGAGCCGATCTCGATCGATTCGAGGCCATGCTGGCCGACAGCGCTGATCTCAAGCGCCTGGTTCGCAGCCCGGTATTTTCGGCCGGCGAGCAATCGAAGGCGCTCGCTGCCGTGCTCGACAAGGCCGAGATATCAGGCACTTCCGCCAAATTCCTGAAAGTCCTGACCGCCAATCGCCGGCTGTTCACCGTGACCGACGCGATCCGCGCCTTCCGCGCGCTGGTGGCGAAGTTCAAGGGCGAGGCGACGGCCGACGTGACCGTCGCCGAACCGCTCAGCGACAAGAATCTCGACGCTCTCAAGACCGCACTGAAAACGGTGACGGGCAAAGACGTCACGCTCAACGTGAATGTCGATCCCTCCATCATCGGCGGGCTTGTCGTCAAGCTCGGCAGCCGCATGGGGGATCGTTCGCTTCGCACCAAACTCAATTCGATCAAGCACGCGATGAAAGAGGCAGGCTGATGGACATCCGCGCCGCGGAAATTTCCGCGATCCTCAAGGACCAGATCAAGAATTTCGGCCAGGAGGCTGAGGTTACCGAAGTCGGACAGGTGCTGTCCGTCGGCGACGGCATCGCCCGCGTCTACGGCCTCGACAATGTCCAGGCCGGTGAGATGGTCGAGTTCGAGAACGGTACCCGCGGCATGGCGCTGAACCTCGAAACTGACAACGTCGGCATCGTGATCTTCGGCGCCGACCGCGAGATCAAGGAAGGCCAGACCGTCAAGCGCACCCGCGCCATCGTCGATACCCCGGTCGGCAAGGGCCTGCTCGGCCGCGTCGTCGACGCGCTCGGCAATCCCATCGACGGCAAGGGT
>JBBRGE010000386.1:0-2245 GCA_038241045.1 Hyphomicrobiales bacterium
CAGGCGCCGCGATGTTCGACAAGATCCTGATTGCCAATCGCGGCGAGATTGCTCTGCGCGTGCTGCGCGCATGCAAGGAACTCGGCATTGCGACCGTCGCGGTGCATTCGACCGCCGACGCCAACGCGATGCATGTCCGTCTTGCCGACGAGAGCGTCTGCATCGGCCCGCCCGCCGCGAAAGACAGCTATCTCAACGTGCCCGCACTTCTGGCGGCATGTGAAATCACCGGCGCGGATGCCGTGCATCCGGGCTACGGATTTCTGTCCGAGAATGCGCGCTTCGCCGAAATACTCGCCGAGCACAATCTGCATTTCATAGGACCGAAGGCCGAACACATCCGCACCATGGGTGACAAGATCGAAGCCAAGAAAACCGCAAAGCGTCTCGGCATTCCGGTTGTGCCTGGGTCTGACGGCGGCGTCGGCGCCGGCGACGATGCCATGGCAATCGCCAGGAAAATCGGCTTCCCGGTTCTCGTCAAGGCGGCCGCCGGCGGCGGCGGACGCGGCATGAAGGTCGCACCCACCGAAGCCGATCTGATGCTGGCGCTATCGACCGCCAGCAACGAAGCCAAGTCCGCCTTCGGCGATGGCTCGGTGTATCTGGAAAAATATCTCGGCAAGCCGCGTCACATCGAAATTCAAATTCTGGGCGACGGGCGCGGCGGAGCCATCCATCTGGGCGAACGCGATTGCTCCTTGCAGCGCCGCCATCAGAAGGTTTGGGAGGAAGGTCCCTCGCCGATCATCAGCCCGGCGGCACGCGCCAAAATCGGCGAGACGTGCGCGAAGGCGATGCGCGACATGAAGTATCTCGGCGTCGGCACCATCGAGTTTCTGTACGAGGACGGCGAGTTCTATTTTATCGAAATGAACACCCGGATTCAGGTCGAGCATCCGGTGACGGAGATGATCACCGGCATCGATTTGGTCATTGAACAAATTCGCGTCGCGGCTGGTGGCGATCTGCCGTGCAAGCAGGAAGACATCGTCATCAACGGCCATGCGATCGAGTGCCGCATCAATGCGGAGAATCCCATGACGTTCCGGCCCTCACCTGGCACGATCATGCAGTATCATCCGCCGGGCGGCCTTGGCGTGCGGATCGATTCAGCTGTCTATCAGGGCTATGTCATTCCGCCCTATTACGACTCGCTGGTCGGCAAACTAATCGTCCACGGCAAGACCCGCGGCGAATGCCTGATGCGGCTGCGCCGCGCGCTCGACGAGATGGTGGTGGACGGCATCGAGACCACGTTGCCGCTGTTCCGGGCGCTGGTCCGCGAACCCAACATTATCGACGGCGATTATCACATTCATTGGCTCGAACAGTATCTCGCCAAGGGCGATACCAAGGCTGTTTGATTGGCATTCGGATGATGTCCCTTCCCGCTGATGCGAGATAACAGGGAACCAGATTTCAGGTGAGGCGTTATAGCTCGTTAAATCCCATAAAACTCACATGCCCGCGCTTAAGGTTGATCCGTTGAACTATTCATCAATTTTGGGCGTGCTGTGACGAACGACGCGACGAGACGGCGCTCGATCGGGCAAATCATCGTTTTGGCAGCGGGATTTCTGATTCTCGTCGGCATCAGTACGGCGTCTGTCTTGCTCGTCAACAAATCGCGCGAAGACAGTGAGAGGGTGGTCCACACCGTCGAAGTCGAAAAGCAGATTTCAATCGTCTTGCTCGATCTGCGCCGCGCCGAGAGCGCGGCCCGTGGATACCTTTTGACAAGCAAGCCCCAGTTCTTCGGGGACTACGAAGCCGCAGTCAAAGCGTCCTATACAAATGTTGACAGGCTTGGCGAACTTACGAACGACAGCGCCACCCAGACGGCGAACAACAAATTGCTGAAATCTGCGGTTGAGGCACGCATCGTCGAGCTTGAACGGGCCGTGGATTTTGTGAAGCGGGGCGACCTGTCCGGCGGCGTTGCGATGCTGCGCGATGGCACCGGCGCAATCGTCCGACGCGTCACCGAGATTGCCGCCACGATGCGTGCGACGGAAGACGACCTATTCATCAAAAGAACCGGGACTGCCGACCGGACCCAGCAGCTTGCATCGATCGTCACTATTTCCGGTTCAGGCCTTGTCATTGCGCTGGTTGGTATTTCGATTTTTATGGTGCGCCGTTCAACCAAAGCGCGCGACGACGCCGAACGGCAGCTTCGCGACAATAATATCAATCTGGAGTCGACCGTGGACGAGCGCACCGCCGACCTGCGCGAAGCCAA
>JBBRGE010000387.1:0-2227 GCA_038241045.1 Hyphomicrobiales bacterium
GGAAAAGTTCGCGGCGGCGAACGCGATCTACGCGCGATATTTTCCGAAAATCCGCCGGCGAGAATTTTTGTCTGCGTTCCGCAATGGCCGGGGCACTTCGACATCGAAATCGATTGCATCGCGGCCATCTAGCGCGCGCGAGGATCCTCCGCTAGCATCGTGCTGCCGCCGGGAGATGATCCCCATCGTCGGGCGGCTAAGGTTTGGCCGGGCCGGCCAATGACGCCCGGCCGAGCTGACCGATTGCGCGGCGCATTTACTATTATTTATTACGGCAGCACATCCATCGGCAATGCATCGAGCGTATAGGCGCGCGGACGGTTGCGCTTCATGAAGCCGCCGATCTGCCAGGCGAACAACGCCGCAAACCCAACCAAAAATAATGCGCCTGCAAATTCGCCGGTCAGCAGCGCGCGAATGAGAAGTCCCGCCATGGCGGCTGCGACCAGCGCCATCACAGCCAATCCGGCCATGTATATTTTCGGATTGATTCCGGCGACCAGAAACACGTTGCACCCCGCAGCCTTGAGGCGGCGGTGCAATTCAATAATGAACGCGCGGTAGCCGTCGTCCTGCCGCGCCATCAGCGCGATGGTGTGCCATGTGGTCGAATACAGAGTGACACGTTCGCCGCGCGAATCCTCGATGTCGGCGCGGAAGCGATTGGACTGCATCGAGATCGGACGATACGACAGCCGGATCGCGGCGATCTTGTCGAGCGGCCAGATGCCCGATTTGCCGCCGGACTGCCAGGACAGGCCCTCGTCCGTGAGTTCGAACTGCCGCGCGCCACCGACCAGCGATGGCTTAAAGAGATAATTCGCGCCGTCGCCGGTCACGCCTGTTGGCTTCGGCGTCACCTGAAACATTTCGCGCAATCGCGACGGCATCCAGAACCTCAAACGTCAAGACATCAAGCCGAAGATCTGCCCGCTTGCATCGGGCTGCGTCTCCATCCTACAACCTATTAGCAGCCGATCGCACCCGCACCAAACAGCACCGCATGAGCGATACCACCTATTTTCCCCGCCACATTATTCTGGCCGCCGCAACGATCTTCGGCGTGCTGTTGGCGCTCGCGGTTCATATCCTGATCCAGCGGTTCAATCTCAACATCGGCGGCTTGTGGCGGCAAAGCGCGGACGACATGATCGCCGCAGCCGCCGCTGTTGCATGGTGGCTGCTCGCCGCATCTTCGTTCGTTGCCGGTTATTTCACCGCCCAGCTGATGGGCCATTCGGTCTCGGGACGCATGTCGCTTCGGATGCGGCAGTTTCTCGCGGGAATTGGCGTGCTGATGCTGGCCGCAGCCGGTCAGGCCGCCTCCGCGCCCAGCGCGGTGCCGACGTTATCCGGCGTTCTCGCAGGCGTTGCGGCGCTTTGTCTCGGCGCGGTGATGGCGTTTTGCGGCGCGCATTTCGCGCTGCGGCAAGTGTCGTAGCAGAGTGTCGTGGCAGGCGTTATAAAACACCGCACTTAATCCGACACGCCAGGTCCATGCTTTCGATATGAAGATTGCATGACACCATTGAGTGACAGCGCGCCTGCGCGCGTCTGCCGTTAACGCCACTGAAATCCCGCGCAAACTGCCTATTTTCCCTGCGCGGATTTTCGCGTATGACTGCCCTCGCGGTCGATCTGCGCAGCCATTCCAATTGGCTGACGGCTGCGCCCTGCCGGGAGGATAAATGCAAGGACTGCTGAACACGCTCGCGCGTGTCTTCAAGGAACGGATCGGCTGGAAACGGCTCGGCATCGCCGCAAGCCTCATCATCGTGACCATCGCGATCGTGCATCTGTTTCGCACACTGAAGGGCGTGGACAAATATGCCGTGCTCTCGGCGCTGGCGGAAAAATCCGAAGGCCAGATCGCGCTCGCGGCACTCTGCGTGGTCTGCGCATTTTTCACGCTGACGTTCTACGATCTGTTCGCGCTGCGCACCATCGGCAAAAACCATGTGCCCTATCGCATCGCAGCCCTTTCCAGCTTCACCAGCTATGTGATCGGCCACAATGTCGGAGCCACCGTGTTCACCGGTGGCGCGATCCGATTTCGGATCTATTCGGACTGGGGATTGAACGCGATCGATGTCGCGAAAATCTGCTTCATTTCCGGCCTGACATTTTGGCTCGGCAACACCTTCGTGCTCGGCATCGGCATGCTCTGGCATCCGGCAGCCGCAGCGTCCATCGACCTGCTGCCCGAGAGCGTCAACCAATTAATCGG
>JBBRGE010000388.1:0-2207 GCA_038241045.1 Hyphomicrobiales bacterium
AGCGACGCATTGCCCGATGATCTTGATACGCTGAAAGTGATGCTGCTCGCCGAGCAGTGCGAGAGTGAGCGGCTACGCCAGATCATCGAAGAAATGCAGCGGCACCGTTTTGGCCGCGGGCCGAGACGCTGCCCGAAGATCAAATGCTGCTCGGCCTCGAAGAGGTCGAGCAAATGGAGGCGAGCGATGCGGCGACTTCGGATCAGTCGGCTCCGACTGAGCGAGCCGCGCGGGCCGAGAAGCGACGCACCAACCGCGGCTCGTTGCCGGCGCATTTGCCACGGCTCTGAAATTATCGTCGCTATCGACAACAGGACCTGCCCTGCCTGCCAGGGCGAGTTGCACCGGATGTCGCTCGAAAAAGGCGCCGGTACTGCGTCGAGCGAGCTATGGCATACGACGCGCTGGCGGCACTCGCCGACCGGCCGCGCCCCGAACAAGGGGCCGACGATCACGCCGGAGGCCAAGGAATGGAACCCCCATGACCCACGGGACAGCCCTACCACGCCGTAATGCCGGGGGCGCTCATCCTCTGCGCGATAGTCCGTTAAAGGCTTCTGATACCGTTTCCAGAGCGCATTGAATCGAGGAGTTTGCGGTAATTTGGTGCCGAATCTTGAGTGCGTCAATGTGCTTTGCTGCGGCCATCTTGATTCGGGGGGCCAGATGGGCAAATGCTCCAAACGCCAAGTTAGCGAGCTGAAAACGGCGCTACGTTGGAAGATTCCCGAGGTGCAACGCCAGCGCATTTCGATGGTGTTGCTGCGTGACAGCGGAATGACGCAGCCAGCGATTGCGGGGGCGATGGGTGTTTCGCTGAGTACCGTGAACCGCGCGCATATGGCTTATGACCAAGGTGGCATCAAAGCGCTCAGGCCGAAGCCGTGCGGCGGACGCAAGCGCGAGAACATGACAATAGCTGAGGAGAAAGCGTTGCTGGCCCGCTTTGCCAAGGCCGCCGGCGCCGGTGAGATGTTGAACGTTCATGATCTCAAGCTGGCCTATGAGCGGGCCATCGGCCACAAGACCAGCAGCAGTACGGTTTATGATCTTCTCGGTCGGCATGGCTGGCGCAAGCTGATGCCGCGGCCGTTCCATCCGCGACAGGATATTGCGGCGCAGAACGCTTTTAAAAAAACGTCTTTCCTCATGCTGTGAAGCGCGCACGGCAGGTAGCCGCAAGGCGCGGTCGCCGGCTGCGGATCATGTTCGCCGACGAAGCCCGCTTCGGGCGGATGAACCGGCCGCGTCCGTGCTGGGCTCCGGTCGGCATTCGGCCTAAGGTGGCTTCCCAACTCATTCGCGAATACATCTATTTGTATGGCGCGGTCACTCCCAAGGACGGCACCTGCGTCTATCTGATCATGCCGACATCCAACACCGCGTGCTTCCAGGCGTTCCTTGACGTGCTGTCGCGCAAGTTCGCCAGGCAGGACATACTGCTGGTGCTCGATGGTGCCCCGAACCATCGCAGCGGCCAACTCGTGGTGCCTGACAACATCTCGCTGCTGTTCCTGCCGCCCTATTCGCCGGAACTCAATCCAAAGGAAAATCTGTGGGACGAAATCCGCGAAAAAATCTTCAAGAACTACGCCCTCAAATCAATCAACCACGTGCGACAGAAGCTCCATGAGGCGATCCTTTACGTCGAACACAACCCAAAAGTGGTGAAATCCATCGCTTCGTTCCCCTACATCGCAAAGTCATTCTGATCTGGAAACGGTATAATACCGTCACACGATTGAATCCGCGCGCGACAAGGCTATCAACAAGACGTGATGCACCGCCGCCAATATCGACGATAGCGGACTCAGGCGTCGGCCGCGCAAGGTCAATCAACTCAAGTGACGGCGCGGGATTATCCTGAAACCAACTGACTTCATTTTCGCCCTTTGTCGTGTAAACAGTATCCCAATGGGCTTTTCGGTTCGCATCGTTCATAAGCAAATCCCCCGCACGGGCAGCGTCAAAGGCTACAATCACACATGGTTACGCCTCCCATATTAGACAATAAACGCATCTCTTCACCATCAGTGTTTGCGCCGTCTGCTTTATTGCGAGAGGCGCGACGGCAGAAGAAACTTGAAGCTATTGACGTGCCAAGCGTCTGCATCTTGGACCCGGACGGCGACCTTGTCCGAACGCTACGCGCGACAGGAAGAACAAAGCGGTTCGAAGACTGGCCCTGCTATCATACCGAATTGGAT
>JBBRGE010000389.1:0-2202 GCA_038241045.1 Hyphomicrobiales bacterium
ACCGGCACCGCTACCGCTGTAGCTGTTGCCGCCGCCAAATAGCAGCTGAAAGGGATTGAACTCCTGATCGGCCGCCGCCGAACCCAGGCTGGCCAACAATGCCGCCACTGTGGCGATTGAAGTCAAAATGCGCGTCATTGCAGTCCTCACCAATTTCCCGCCCGGCGATGCCGTGATCTCTTAGAGAAAGCACACAAATTTTGCGAATTCGCAACCCACGGCGCCGTGAACGGTGATCGCGTCTTTGACGAAACCCGCCAACAATGGTTGATCTGGTGGAAATCCGGCAAGGGAGTGGAACGATGAACGGTGCTGAAAGTCTGGTGAGAACTTTGGTCGCTGGCGACGTGAATGTATGCTTCGCCAATCCGGGAACATCGGAGATGCACTTTGTCGCCGCGCTCGATCGCGTCGATGGCATGCGTTGTGTGCTCGGGCTTTTTGAAGGCGTGGTAACGGGTGCCGCCGATGGCTATTATCGCATGACGGGAAAGCCGGCCTCGACGCTGCTGCATCTCGGCCCCGGCCTCGCCAACGGGCTTGCCAATTTGCACAATGCCAAGAAGGCGCATTCCGGCATTGTCAACGTCGTCGGTCAGCACGCGACCTACCACATCGAATACAACGCGCCGCTCACATCCGACATCGAAGGCCTTGCGCGACCGATGTCGGCGTGGGTGCGAACTTCGCCTGATGCGAAGTCCATCGCGCGCGACGGTGCCGCAGCCATTGCTGCTGCGCGCAGTTCGCCTGGACAGATCGCAACACTCATCCTGCCCGCCGACACCGCGTGGAACGAAGCCGAGGGTATCGCGCAGGTCCCTGCAGATTCGCAACGCGTGAGTTACTCGACGCAAGCCGTCGAGGAGGCCGCGCGGATATTGAAAAGCGGTGAGCAGATGTTGTTGCTCGTCACAGGCAAGGCGCTGACCGAAGATGGCTTAAAGCTTGCATCGCAGATCGCTGGCAAGACCGGCTGCAAGGTGATGGGCCAGACTTACAATCCACGCATGGCGCGCGGACGCGGACGCTTCGCGATCGACCGCATTCCCTACGTGATCGAACAGGCGCTACCGATCCTGAAGGACTTCAAACATATTATTCTGGTCGAGACCGCCGATCCGGTTGCGTTCTTCGCCTATCCGAACAAGCCAAGCCTGTTGAAGCCCGCGGGCTGCGAAGTTCACCGCATGTGCGAGGCGGGCGAGAATTCCGTTGGCGCCCTGCAGGCGTTGGCCGATGCGCTCGGTGCCAAGACCACCGACGTAAAGCCGCAACAGCATGCCGAACTTGTAAAGCCGTCCGGAGCGCTGACGCATGCAACGATCGCGCAGGCGATTGCATGCGCTATTCCTGAAAACGCTATCGTCGTTGATGAATCGATCACGACCGGCCGCGGATTTTTTCCGCCGACCGCAGCCGCAGCCCCGCATGATTGGTTGCAGAACATGGGCGGCTCCATCGGCTTTTCGACTCCTGTCGCGACAGGCGCTGCAGTGGCGTGTCCGGATCGCAAAGTGATCTGTATGGTCGGCGACGGCAGCGCGATGTACACGCTGCAATCATTGTGGACGCAGGCGCGCGAAGGCCTCGACGTTACCACCGTCGTCTTCGCCAACCGCACCTACCAAATTCTCAAGGGCGAATTTGCCGGCGTCGACGCCGGCGAGCCGGGCCGCAAGGCGCTCGACATGCTGAACATCGATAATCCGGCGCTGGATTGGATCTCGCTTGCCAAGGGCATGGGTGTGCCGGGACGCTCGGTGAAGTCGGCAGATGATTTCAACAAAGCTTTGGCAGAGGCGATCGGCGAAAAGGGGCCGCGGCTGATCGAAGTCGTCATGTGATTGTCATTGGAACCAGAGCGCATGGGACGGCGTTGATTGAGTATATTCAACTCAATTTTTTCGGGTCGTTTCATGAAAATATTTCAGGGCACGTCATTCAATCCCGATGTCATCGCGGCAATGACGCAGGCGTTGAACGAGGCGGTTGAAACCTTGCCCGAACAGGTCTCGTCCGGCCGAGTACAGGCGCTCGCGAAAAATATCATCGATCTTGCGGCGCAGGGCGAGCGCGATCCGGAGCGTATGAAGTTGCTGGCATTGCTGGCACTGCAGGCCAAGGACGCTGAATGATCTGTCTTGGCGGTATCATCGGCGGGTTAAATTAAATTTCCGGTAGTCTCTTTTGGCTAGGTTA
>JBBRGE010000390.1:0-2183 GCA_038241045.1 Hyphomicrobiales bacterium
ACTTTTTCCGCGCGAACTCGCAATTGAAGAGCAAGCACTTGGCGACGCACTGGGTTACGCCTTGGCGCGCGATGTTGTTGCGACTGGGGATGTTCCGCCGTTCGACCGCTCCAACGTCGATGGCTTCGCCGTGCGCTCCGCCGATCTGGCTACTGCCGGCGAAGCATCAGCGGTGCAGCTGCGTCTGAATGATGAAGTTATTGCCTGCGGTACTGCGCCGAAATTGCCGGTCGCCGCAGGAACAACAACCGCGATTGCGACCGGCGGCCCAATTCCGCGTGGCGCCGACGCAGTCGTGATGGTGGAGCACACGCAACCCGCAGGCGCCGCCGTCGAAATCAGGCGCTCGGTCTCGCCCGGCCAGTTCGTGTCTTATGCCGGATCCGACATCGCGCGAGGTGAGACAATGCTGCGTGCAGGCACGACCATCGGCTCGCGCGAAATCGGCATGCTCGCCGCATCGGGTATCGCGCGCATAACCGTCACGAAGAAGCCGCGCGTTGCGATCATCTCCACCGGCGATGAGCTCGTGCAGCCGGGTGAGACGCTGCGCCCCGCAGCGATCTACGACACCAATGGTGCAATCGTCGCGGCGGCGGTGTCTGAGAATGGCGGTGAAGCGGTTTTCCTCGGCGCGTTTCCCGACGACGAAGATAGGCTCGAAGCCGTCATGAGCGATGCGCTTGCAAAACACGACATGATGATGCTGTCCGGTGGTACCTCGAAGGGTGAGGGCGATGTCTCGCATCGCATCGTTGCGCGGCTCGGCCAGCCCGGAATCGTCGCGCATGGCGTTGCGCTGAAGCCGGGCAAACCGTTATGCCTTGCAGTGTGTGACGGAAAACCCGTCGTTATACTGCCGGGATTTCCGACCTCGGCCATGTTTACGTTTCACGACATGATTGCTCCCGTTTTGCGCCGTCTTGCCGGTCTGCCGCCGCGCAACGATGCCCACGTCACGGCGAAGGTGCCGCTGCGTATCGCGTCGGAGCTGGGCCGCACGGAATTCGTCATGGTGTCGCTTGTCGAGGGCGATGACGGGCTCATCGCCTATCCGTCGGGCAAAGGGTCCGGCGCAATCACGTCGTTTGCTCAGGCCGATGGTTTTCTCAAGATCGATGCGCTCGCCGATCAGATGCCAGCGGGTACAGACGCCGAGGTGACGCTGTTCACGCCGCATGTGCGGGTGCCGGACCTCGTGATCGTCGGCAGTCATTGCACAGGACTTGATATCGTCACTGCGCCGTTGGCGCGGGAGGGTTTGTCGGTGCGTTCGATATCGATTGGAAGCCTCGGTGGATTGGCGGCGGCGCGCCGCGGCGAATGCGATCTCGCGCCCATTCATTTGCTTGACGAAAAAACCGACACTTACAACGAGTCATTTTTGGTGCCCGGTCTCGAACTCGTGCCCGGATATCGCCGCATGCAGGGCATTGTTTTTCGCGCCGGAGACAAACGTTTCGAGGGATTCGGCGCTGAAGATGCAGTTCGCGCCGCGCTGAAAGATCCATCATGCCTAATGGTCAATCGCAATCAGGGTGCCGGCACGCGCATTTTGATCGATCGGCTGTTGGGCGATGCGCGGCCCGATGGCTACTGGAATCAGCCGCGCTCGCACAACGCAGTCTCCGCCGCAGTCGCGCAAGACCGCGCCGACTGGGGCATGACGATTGCGCCGGTGGCACATGCGGCAGGCCTCGGTTTCATTCCATTCGCCGAGGAGCATTACGATTTTGCATTGGTGACGTCGCGTAAGCAACGCCCAGCCGTTCAGGCGTTTCTTGTTGCGCTGGCCTCATCCGAAGTACGAAAAGCCCTGGAGCAGGCGGGCTTTCGTCCGGCGTAACGTTTTTAGGATTCCGGTTCGTCCAACGCTGCAATCCGCTCGGCCTCGGCGATGTCTTCAACCGTATTTGCATTGAAGAACGGATCGAGCGGTTCGACCGGCCACGTCACGGTTGCGAGCTTGTAACGCGCGGTCCAGCGGTCGATCTTGCGGATGTCTTCGACAACCAGTGCGTGACGCAATTCTGCGCGCAGCGCGACGCTCCATAATCCGATCACCGGATGGGTCTGATCGCCGGACGCGGCGACCGCGAGTTGCGCATTCTCCTTGATCCGAGCCTGCTGCAGTCGCTGGACGAGATCGCGCGGCAGGAACGGGCAATCGGTCGCCGCACTCA
>JBBRGE010000391.1:0-2141 GCA_038241045.1 Hyphomicrobiales bacterium
TCCCCAACTCACAGCCTTCCCAGTAGGCCAGAATTGATAAGCATGGATCGTGCCACGCCCGTTTCTGCGGTTGCGGCCTTTGGCGTAGCGATTGCCGCCGCAGGTCCGCGACACTATTGTTGACGCATGTTCGAGGCCCAATTCCAGACATTCGATGAGCCGGAAGGTGGCGTGGCTTTGACTGCGCGGCTGTCCGCACTCCGCGAGGAATTGCTCCGGCGGCAGCTGACTGGATTCGTGATTCCCCGCGCCGATAGCCAGCAAAACGAATATGTCGCACCTTGCGAAGAGCGCCTCGCGTGGCTGACCGGATTCACCGGGTCAGCAGGTCTGGCGGTCGTTCTTACCCAGAAGGCAGCGGTTTTCGTCGATGGTCGCTATTCGCTGCAGGCGGCCAAGCAGGTGGACACAAGCGCTTGGGACGTCGAAACTTTGGTCTACCCCCCGCCCGAGATCTGGATAGCAGCAAATCTGACTGCGGGAGATCGCCTTGGTTTTGATCCGTGGCTGCACACTTCGGCAGCAGCAGAACGGCTCGCCAAGGCCTGCAAAAAGGCAAACGCGGAACTGGTCGCTGTCGATGACAATCCGGTTGATTCGATCTGGACCGAGCGCCCTGCCCCACCGCTCGGACCCGTGGCAATTCATGACATGCGGTTCGCCGGCGAAAGTGAATCGGACAAGCTCGACAGGATTCAATCAGAAATCGTGAAACTCAATGCCGATGCACTGCTGCTGTCAGATTCGCATGCGGTGGCTTGGACTTTCAATATCCGCGGCGCGGATGTCGCTCACACTCCGCTGCCGCTGTCCTACGCGCTGATCCCGAAGGATGGACGCCCGACGATCTTCATCGATCATCGCAAGCTGTCGAACAGCGCGCGCAATCATCTGGAAAGAAGTGCGAGCGTCGAAGACCCCGACGCAATGATGCCCCGGCTTGCAGACCTCGCCAAATCAGGCGCGTCCATCGCGCTCGACGCTGCGACCGCCGCTGATGCACTGACGCGGCTGGTGACATCGGAAGGGGGCAAGCCGATGCGCGTCGCCGATCCGGTCGCGCTGCTAAAGTCCGTAAAAAATTCAACCGAGATTTCCGGAGCGCGCAACGCGCACAAGCGCGACGGCGCGGCACTCACACGATTTCTGGCATGGATCGATCGCGAAGCGCCAAGCGGCACGCTGTCGGAGATCGACGCTGTTGAAGCGCTGGAGAGTTTTCGCCGCGAGACCGGCGCACTCAACGATGTTTCGTTTCCGACCATCGCCGGTACGGGACCGAACGGCGCGATCGTTCATTATCGCGTCACGCGCAAGACCAATCGCCGCATCGCGCCGGGCGATCTGCTTTTGGTCGACTCCGGTGCACAATACCAAGATGGAACGACTGACGTGACGCGCACGATCGCGATTGGCGAGCCGACAGACGAAATGCGCGACCGCTTTACGCGCGTATTGCGGGGGCATATCGCGATTGCACGCGCGGTCTTTCCCGACGGCACGACTGGCGCGCAGATCGACGCGCTTGCGCGGCAATTTCTCTGGCACGGAGGTATTGATTTCGATCACGGCACTGGTCACGGCGTTGGCAGCTATCTCTCGGTGCATGAAGGACCGGCGAGAATCTCGAAGCTCGGCACCACGCCGCTGAAGCGCGGGATGATTCTCTCCAACGAGCCAGGCTATTACAAAACCGACGCCTTCGGCATCCGCATCGAAAATCTCGAACTCGTTATCGAGGCCAAGATCGAAGGAGCGGAAAAATCGATGAACGGCTTTGAAACGCTTACATTAGCGCCGATAGATCACCGCCTGATCGATGCGTCCCGCATTAGCAAGCAGGAGTTGCGTTGGATCAACGCCTATCACGCGCGGGTCCGCGCGGAGATACGTCCGCTTTTGGACGAAGCAACAAAAGTTTGGCTTGATCGTGCAACGGAACCGCTGCATCACGAACGAAACTAACTCCCAGATCAGCCGCGATCAACGCTCGCCAACCAGCACCAACCATTCATCCTCAGTCAAGACTTTGACGCCGAGCTTCTCGGCTTCAGCGAGCTTAGAGCCCGCACCCGGTCCAGCGACGACGTAATCTGTTTTTTTCGATACCGAGCCCGACGCCTTGGCACCCAGTCTTTCGG
>JBBRGE010000392.1:0-2111 GCA_038241045.1 Hyphomicrobiales bacterium
CGGCTTTGATCTTGCTGCCGTCGTTGAGGATGATATTGATCTCGTCGGCGTCGGCAATAACGTGATTGTTAGTCACGACAATACCGGACGTATCGATGATGAAACCCGAACCGAGCGAATTCACTTTTTGCGCGGAATTGCCCTTTGAGTTCGGATTGCCGCGGCGATTTTTGAAGAATTCATCGAAGAACTCGCTGAACGGCGAATCAGGCGGCAATTGCGGATTGGCGCCACGTTTGCTGCCGCGATCCTGATTGCCCTTGTCTTCGCCATTGCCCTTGTCACCGTCATTGTTCTTCGCATCGACATTTTGCGACGTCGAAATATTGACGACGGCGTCGATCACCTTTTCTGCGACATCCGCAATCCCATCCGGACCTCGTGCTTGGGCTGGCGCTGCCATCGCCACAAAACCGATCGCCGCGGCGAGAGGCAGCAAGCGGCGGGTGAATGTCTGGATCGCGTCGGACATGGCTGGATGGTCTCCCGAATGGAAAAAGCTTTGAGCTCAAGAGTGCGCCTGAACATGATACGGACGCAAGCGCGGCCTGTTTCCGATCAACGCTTGGAATACGGCAAAAAACCGGTTCCGCACGTAACGACCGCGTCAGCGCCGCAAACTATCGCCGCACCAGCCAGATCAGAATCAGTCCTGCAACCGCAGATATCAATCCGATCGCACGCAACATATTGTCGGGCGACGCGATTGCGCTCTGCATGGCCTTACGCATCCAGCCGGGAGAGGCAGCAAACAGCAACCCTTCCAGCATCAGCAAGATACCGAGACCGACCAGAAAATCGTGAAACCCGATGGACTTAATCAAACTGGATTCCCCGGCGCATCACATCGTCATTTAGGAGCGGCGGCGGCTTTCCCCGATGGATTGGCAAAGAAACGGAAGAATTCCGAGTCTGGCCGCAGCAGGAACCGCGTGTCATTGCTTTTCAAGCTGTTCTCGTAAGCCGTCATGGAACGATAGAAGGCGAAGAAATCCGCATCCTTGTTGTAAGCTTCGGCGAACAGCCGGTTGCGCTCGCCGTCGCCCTCGCCGCGTATCTGTTCGGACTTCGAATTTGCTTCGGCGATAATGACCGTCGCTTCGCGATCCGACTTGGAACGAATTTCCTGTGCCTTCTGTCCGCCTTGCGCACGAAACTCGGCCGCCTCGCGTTGCCGCTCGGTCTGCATCCGCTGATAGACCGCCTGACTATTTTGCTCAGGCAGATCGGCGCGGCGAATTCGGACGTCAATCACGGCAATTCCGTAGCTTCCGGATTCGCGGTCGAGTTGGTCGCGAATCTTGGTCATTAGCGCATCGCGGTCGTCGCGAACCACCGTAATGAACGTCACCTCGCCTAGCACGCGCCGCAATGACGCGTTCAACAACGTGGTGAGCTGAATGTTGGCCGCCTGGATCGAACCGATGCTTTGATAGAAACGAAGCGCGTCCTTGATGCGGTAGCGAGCGAACGCATCGACGACCAGACGTTTTTGATCCGAAGCGATCACTTCCTGCGCCGGATTCTCAAGATCGAGAATTCGCTTGTCGATGGTGATGATAGTGTCGATGAACGGGGCCTTGAAATTCAGGCCGGGTTCCGTGATGACGCGGATAGGATCGCCAAGGCGAACCTGCAGCGCCTGATCGGTCTGGTTGACGGTGAAGATCGAGCTATAGCCAACAACAATTGCGACCAAAAGAACGAACAGCAAAATTATGCCTGCGAATCCGGTTTTCATCGGCTTGCTCCGCCCTGCGTGGCCGGCGGCGTCCGGCGTCCCAATTCATTCAACGGCAGATAAGGCACAACGCCACCCTGTCCTGACGCGTTGCCTTCCAGAACGAGCTTATCGGCGCCACCGAGGACATGCTCCATGGTCTCAAGATAAATGCGCTGGCGGGTCACGTCCGGTGCCTTCTTGTATTCCTCGTACACTTTGAGGAAGCGCGCGCTTTGGCCTTTTGCCTCGGCAACCGCCTGCTGCTTGTAGCCTTCCGCGACCTGAAGAATCTGCGCAGCGCGGCCATTAGCGTCCGGAACGACGCGGTTGGCATAGGTCTGCGCTTCGTTCTGCAACCGCTCCAGGTCGGCGCGTGCCGCCTGCACAT
>JBBRGE010000393.1:0-2111 GCA_038241045.1 Hyphomicrobiales bacterium
ACAGTTGCCGCAGTCGCAAGCCCGATCAGCGGAACCAGCATGCTTTCCGGCGCCATTTTGTAGAACGGATTTTCGATGGCTTCGGGATGCGACAGCACTAGCGAGCCCTGACCGAAATAATTGATCAGCAGGCACGGCAGCACCAAAAAAGACCATGCGGCCTGAATTGGTTTGCGACCGAAATGTCCCAGATCAGCATAAAGCGCTTCGCCGCCCGTGACCGCGAGAAACACCGCGCCGAGAATGACCAGGCCGATGACGCCGTGCGTGAGCAGGAACGAGACCGCATACCAAGGATTGATCGCATACATGACAGACGGATCGTCGCTGATGTGCATGAGACCGAGCACGCCGAGCGTTGCGAACCAAACGATCATCACCGGCCCAAACGCACTTGCGACAATCGCCGTGCCGCGGCTTTGCACGCTAAAAAGAATGAGGAGAATGAAAATCGCGAGCGGGACAACGTAAGGCTCGAGCGATGGTGCCGCGAGCTTGAGTCCTTCGACCGCCGAGAGCACGGAAATCGCCGGCGTAATCATTGCGTCGCCAAGAAACATCGAGCCGCCGATGACGCCTAGCGCCATCAAAGCCCAGCTTCGCCGGCCGAGCGCGCGTTGCCCGAGCGCCATCAGCGAGAGTGTTCCACCCTCCCCGTTGTTATCGGCACGCAGCAACAGCAGCACGTATTTGATGGTGACGACAACGATGAGGGACCACAGGATTAGTGAAAGAACACCCAGCACGATGTCGCGCGTCAGCGGGCCGCCGTGGGTGGCGTTGTGGACGGCTTCGCGAAATGCGTAGAGGGGTGACGTTCCGATGTCTCCGAACACCACGCCCACGCTTCCGAGCGTGAGCGCCCAAAAACCGGTATGAGCCGTCGCCTCATGAGGCGCGTCGGTGGTGGTCTCGCTGGCAGCCATGTTGGAAGGTCAACGCCCTGACGGATGAATCGGCCACCGCGACGCGGAGATCGCTTGGGACGCGCTTCTTATATCACCGGCTGTTGTCGAATAGCACCTGCGGCGACATGGCTTTCACCATGGAACCCCGGCCAACGTCTAAGGTATTATAGTAGTGTCGTTACGGTTTTAGATTTGGCGGCAGCGGCGGGTCTTCCCGCATCAGCGTGATGGTCACACGCCGGTTCGCCGCAAGCGTAGGATCGTCGGGAAACAACGGCTGGCTATCGGCCTTGCCGGATACGGAAAAGACGTGGGAGGTCGGCAGCCCTTCCTGTTCCAGGATCTGGCGGACGGCATTGGCGCGATCGGAGGAAAGGTCGAAGGCGTCGTAATTGGTCCGGGTCGGCACAAAACCCGCCGAGGTGTGTCCGACGATTGCGACCCGTAAAGGTGTCGATCTAAGCGGACCCGCAAGCCGCTGGATCAGCCGCCTTGTGCGTTCAAGCGGCTGCTTGGCGCCGTCGGCGAACATCGAGCGGCCGTCCTGGTCGACGATCTCAAGGTTCAGACCCTGCTTGGTTTCCTCGAACATGATGTGCTTGGAAATCTCGGTGATCTCCGGCATGTCCTGCAGCGCCTGGCGCAGCGAGGCGGATGCCAGCGCGAATTCGCGATCGGTCTTGAGCTTGGCACCGTTGATCTTGCTGTTCTCGTCCTGATCGGGTGTCGGCGTATTGGAGGCCTCCTCCGGCGGAATATGCGCGGTGTTTTTCAGCTTCGGCCGCGTCGGCAATCCGTCGGATTCGATCACGCCAGAGTAGCGCGCCTCGGTTTGCACGCCGAACGCTTCGCGCATCGAGCCGGCAACGATCTTGAGTTTCTGCTGATCCTGCGTGGAGAAGGCGACGAGCATCACGAAGAAGCTCATCATCAAGCCCATCAAATCGGCGAAGGTCACGAACCAGCCGTGTCCGCCACCGTGTGCGTCGCCGCGTTTTTTCTTAGCCATGCTGCGTCATCCCGGAGTGCGGCGGCGGATTACGCCGGCACCGGTTCACCTTCCTCATGGCGGTGTTTCTCAGGAAGGTACGCGAGCAACATTTCGCGCACCAATGTTGGGCTTTTGGCATCGCGGATCATCAGAATGCCGTCGATGATGATGGTGCGATTGGTTTCCTCATCGAGCAGCTTGCCGTGGAGCTT
>JBBRGE010000394.1:0-2064 GCA_038241045.1 Hyphomicrobiales bacterium
ACATCGGTGCGACGAAAAACACCAGCGCGAAGATCGCAACATGGCCAAGCGCCGAGATCAGGATCGCCGCCAGGTAGCCTGCGCGCGACGGTTGCTCCTCGCCGTTATGGTCCCGCGCTGCCACTTTTGCGCTCGCTCGGCGCCTTGTCACCCTCCGCCGGTGTCTTTTCGCCGCCCTCGGTCGGCACTTGCGTCACCATCCCCACGTTCTCGATCCCCGCCGCCTTGATTGCCGCCATCGTGCGGATCACCGCCCCGTACGGCACCGCGTCGTCGGCGCGGATAAACACCTGCCGGTCCGGCCGTTCCTGCCCAATCGCTTTCAGTTTGTCGGTGAGTTCCGCCGAGCTGAGCTTCGCGTCGTTCAGATAAATTTCGCCGGGCTTGGTGATCGACACCACGAACTGCTCGTCCTTGCCCTCGAGCGCCTGTGCGCGCACCTTCGGCAGATTCACCTCGACGCCCTGCTGGATAATCGGCGCGGTGACCATGAAGATCACCAGCAGCACCAGCATCACGTCGACCAACGGCGTGACGTTGATCTGCGAAACGAATTGTCCGCGCTGTCCGGGCTCAAAGGCCATCTTCGGGCGCCCTCGTTACGATAGGAAATGACGTTCGGCGATATTCAAAAATTCGGAAGTGAAATTGTCCATCTCGGTCGCGAGTACGCGAATCCGCGCGATAAAGTAGTTGTAAAACATCTGGGCTGGAATCGCGGCGACCAGTCCGATTGCAGTCGTGATCAACGCTTCCGCGATACCCGGCGCCACCGCCTGGATACTCGACGTATGCGACGCCGACAGCCCGAGAAACGCCGTCATGATTCCCCACACCGTGCCGAATCGCCCGATAAACGGCCCCGACGATCCAGTCGTCGCGAGAAACGTGATCCCCGATTCGAGCTTGGTCAGTTCGACGTTCTCCTGGCGCTTCATCGCGCGCGCGACGTTCGCCACGCCCCCCAGGTCAGTCGAGAACTGCGCGTCGGCGCCCACCGCCTGGCGCTTGGCGCGCGTCAATTGCAGCAATTCCTGGTAGCCCGCGCGGAACACTTGCGCGACGGGACTCTTGAGCAGTCCGACGCTCGCAGTATGAATCGCGGCGAGATTTTTCGACTCCCAGAAAATCGAAATGAAGCGCTCGGATTGTCGCCGCGCCCGTGATATCTGGAACAGTTTGTAGAGGATGATCCCCCAGCTCCCGATCGAAAACGCGACCAGGATCCAGAGCACAGCGGCGACTACCGGGCCGGTGCCCAGCACCAGTTCCATCACCCCAAGCCCACCTGCACCGCTCACCTGATGGAGCATAAAACCGCCACTTGAAAAAACGTCACGTCATTATAGAGGTATCGCGGACGCTAAAACCAGCAGGCTTCGGAGAATCGAAGCTTGCGGCGATTTTTAAGCGGTCGCAACGCCACATAGATCCTACGCATTTAAGGTCGTATACGTTTCACCTTCACCGCTAACATCAAGGCACGAAGACACGAAGTAGGACGGAAATTTTAGACTTGGTGGCTTCGTGTCTTAGTGGTTGAAATGAAAACAGAAACAGTTCGAGCAGCTCACTAGCAGCAGCGGTTCGGATGCCGATGATGCTCCGCCAGTGCCGACTTCACCAGTCGCGCGCGCTCGCGATGCGGCATCGCGGCGAGGTGTGACGAATCGATTCGCGCGCTGTTCAGTCGCCGCAATTCCGCGACCATAGCGTGCACGATTATCGCAAGTCGATCGGTTGCGATGCGTATCGAATCTATCCTGTGAATCATCATGCGGCAGCCTGCTGCGAGCCGCGCGCACCCGGATCGGATCCGCGCAGCAATCTGTTCCACGCGCGCGCCGAGTCGGCCAGAATCACGATCACCACTGCGATAAAAAACGCCGTCAGCGCTGCGTCGATTCGATCGTTCCAGATGAGCCGCGCGATTTCAGCCGCGCGCGACTGTGCGATTCCGGGCGTTGCAGCCTCGGCGGCAAGCTTCGCGGCGTGCGACAAAAATCCCACGTTCGGCATCGCGGATAAAATCTTTTCGATTCCCGCCGTCATCGTCACCGCGAC
>JBBRGE010000395.1:0-2052 GCA_038241045.1 Hyphomicrobiales bacterium
AACTACAGCGGCGAAGCGCACGCAGCGGGTGCACTGGATGCAGCGGTTCATCGAGGTCTTTACAAGTGCGCCGAGATACTTGTCCTCAACCGCGCGCTTGTTTTCGGCGAAGCGCGACGTATCGACGCCGTATCCCATCGCCTGATCCTGCAGGTCGCACTCGCCGCCCTGATCGCAGATCGGGCAATCGAGCGGATGATTGATGAGCAAAAACTCCATCACGCCTTCGCGCGCCTTCTTCACCATCGGGGTCTTGGTTTTCACCGACGGCAATTCGCCGTTCGGACCCGGACGGCAATCGCGCACATTCCAGGCGCAGCTTGCGACCGGTTTCGGCGAGCCCGCGACTTCGACGAGACACATGCGGCAGTTGCCGGCGATCGACAGCCGCTCATGATAGCAGAAGCGCGGAATTTCCGCGCCCGCCGCTTCGCATGCCTGCAGCAGCGTATATTCCGCCGGCAGGTCGAATTCTTGTCCGTCGATGAGAATCTTGCTCATGGTCTCAAGACTTTCTCAACTTGCAATCCGGCGCGACGACGCCGGCCTGCTGCATCGATGTTTTAATCCATTGCTGCGTCTGCGTGCCGTAAGTCGCCAGATACGCGGGTTCGGCTGCATTTTTCTCGCAGAGGAACGGCAGATGATACTTCAAATCGTAGTCGCACGACGCCTGCCATTCACGCTTGTCCGTGAACGCCGCAATGGCTTCTTCGCAGGAGTAAAGAAAATACGAGATGAAGCTCTCGTATTGAACCTGCTCGCTCTTGGGGCGTTTCTTGATGGCGTCGTAATCCGGCAGCGAGAACTGCGGATTCTTGAACGCCAAATCCGTGTAGCCAAGGAACGCCTGACGCGCGCCTGCTTCGCGATTGTTGGAACGGATTTCGTTGATCTGAAACAGGATGGCGACGAATCCGAGCAGCGCGACGCCCGCCTGCGCCATCTGCGCGAGCGTTCCGAATTTCTGCCAAAATGCGACGGGGGGTGCCATGTCCGTTACTCCGCCGCGACCATTTTGGCCGTATCCAAAATGCCGATATCGTCGATGCCTGCTTTGCGCGAATAGTCGTCGATCCGCGCTTCGATCTCCGAGCGGAAATGCGCGATCAATCCTTGGATCGGCCACGCGGCTGCGTCGCCGAGCGCGCAAATGGTATGGCCTTCGATCTGCTTGGTGACTTCAAGCAGCATGTCGATCTCGCGCTTCTGCGCGCGGCCCTCGGCCATGCGAGTCAGCACGCGCCACATCCAGCCGGTGCCTTCGCGGCACGGCGTGCACTGGCCGCAACTCTCGTGCTTGTAGAAATACGAAATACGCGCGATGGCGCGAACGATATCGGTCGACTTGTCCATCACGATCACGGCGGCGGTGCCGAGACCCGATTTCAATTTCGAGAGCGAGTCGAAATCCATCGGCGTATCGATGATCTGTTCTGCAGGCACCATGCGCACCGACGATCCGCCGGGGATCACGGCTTTTAGGTTGTCCCAACCGCCGCGAACGCCGCCGCAATGTTTTTCGATCAATTCGCGAAACGGAATGCCCATCGCCTCTTCGACGTTGCAAGGCTGTTCGACGTGGCCCGAAATACAAAATAGTTTGGTGCCGACATTATTCGGGCGACCGATGCCCGCGAACCACGACGCGCCACGGCGCAGAATATCCGGCGCCACCGCAATCGATTCGACGTTGTTCACAGTTGTCGGACAACCATAGAGACCGACATTCGCGGGAAACGGCGGCTTCAAACGCGGCTGGCCCTTTTTGCCTTCGAGGCTTTCGAGCAGTGCAGTTTCTTCGCCGCAGATGTAGGCGCCCGCACCGTGATGCACGTACAGATCGAACGGAAAGCCGTTGATGTTGTCCTTGCCGATCAGGTTTGCTTCGGATGCCTGATCGATAGCGGCCTGAAGATGCTCGCGCTCGCGGATAAATTCGCCGCGCACATAGATATAGCAGGCATGGGCGCCCATCGCGAAGCTCGCGAGCAGGCAGCCCTCGACCAAAAGATGCGGGTCGTGCCGCATGATCTCGCGGTCCTTGCAGGT
>JBBRGE010000396.1:0-2051 GCA_038241045.1 Hyphomicrobiales bacterium
AAATCGCTTTATCGATTTTCAGATGATCGAGCAGGCCGATCAGATCGGCGGTGAGATTTTCAATGTCATACGCTTCAACGGCCTCGGGTCTGTCGGTTGCGCCATAACCGCGCTGATCCGGCGCGATGACGCGAAGCCCTGCTTCGCTCAACGCCTTGATCTGATGACGCCACGAGAACGCAATTTCCGGCCAGCCGTGACACAACACGATCGGCAATTTGTCCGATGTCGGTCCGGCTTCGTAGAAGCCCATACGAATGCCGTTGATCTCGGCATACTGAAGCGGCGGCATATCGATCATTTCAGATGCTGCTTTAACTTGCCGCGCCGGACATCGTCTCAGGCGATGCGAATGCGGCCTGCAATTTCGCAAACTCCTCCGGCAGCATATGTGCCAGATACTGGACATCCGGAATGACGTTGGCGCCTGCGATAAAGCCGAAGTCGAGCTGGTCGCGATAGCTCTGCACGGTGATGTTCAACGCCAATCCGTGGGTCGCAATCGACACCGGGAAGATGTGCAGCAATTCCGCGCCGACCGCATATAAAGTCTGGCGCGGACCCGGCACGTTCGAGATCGTCACATTGGCTGGAGGCGGCAGCACATCGGAAAGGCTTGACCGACTGTAGAGTAGCGCCAAAACCTGCACGAGGATCGGCGCGCCGAGCATCGAGATATTCGACATCGATGGCATCAACGCGCGCAGCGGATGCGACATTTCCTTCGACTTGGCGGAATTTGCGATGATGGCTTCGATACGTTGCTTGGGGTCTTCGATATCGGTGGCGAGCGAGCACACCATGCCGAACACCTGATTGTTGGCTTCGGTGTTACCCTCTTCGCGCAAGGAGATCGGCACGCCGGCGGTCAGCGACTTTGCCGGCAATGCGCCCTCTTCAAGCAGAAAACGCCGCAGCACGCCGCTTGAGACCGCCATGACGACGTCATTCAGCTTGCCATCCGCTTTTTTCGCAAGCGCCTTGGCCTCCGGCAGCGAAATCGACACCGCCGCAAAACTGCGTTCCGACGAAACGGCTTTGTTCAATACCGTTGACGGCGAGATCATGCCGGCAATGTCCTGACGCGTCTTCGGATCGGAAATTTTCGTCACCATGTCGGTGACGCTTTTCATCATCTCGGGCACGTTGCCGAGAAACTTCATACCGGTCTCCAACTGGAACATCGCATTGTCGAACAGGATGGAGCCGATGTCGCTTTTGCCGCTGCGCGGCAGGTCGAAACTCTTGGCGGTCGAGGCATTGAGCGGCTGACGCCAGAGCTGCGTGTAGGAATCGACGAAGTTCGCCGCGATATCGCGCGGCTCGTTGGTCTGTACGATACGCGCGGTCGGCGGCGGCACCTCGCGCGGCGTCGGCGAAATATCGTAGACCATGTTGGTGAGAGCCGCGCCCGCGCCGCCATCGATGCAGGCGTGATGGATTTTCGAATACAATCCGATCTCGTTGTCCTTCATGCCTTCGAAGACATAGAATTCCCACAAAGGCCGTGCACGATTGAGCAACTTGGCGTGGATCCACCCCACCGTCTGTTCGAGGATCTGGCGATTGCCAGGTGCGGGAAGACTGGCGCGAAAAATGTGACGATTGATGTCGAACTGCTCATCCTCCACCCAGCTTGGGTGATCGATATCGACGGGCGCTTTCTCAAGCCGCGATTTCAGTATCGGTGCCAGATGCAATCGGCCTGCGATCATTTTCTTGAAGTCTTCGAAGAAATTTCCTCCGTAACCTTCTTTGGGTTTGAAGAGCGCCATGCTGCCGACATGCATCGGCGTCTCGGGCGTTTCAAGATAAAGGAACGACGCGTCCATCGAGGACAGCTTCTTGGCCTGACTCATTTTACTCTCCTCTGATTGCCGATAGTCGCCTTGTGGCGCTTCTGATTTGGCAACATTTCCTAACCGCGCACGGCTTCGGGGCGCGCGTAAGCTAGCGCGAACGGCCCCGATCGATCGAAGGGATGAAACTCACCTTCATTTTGCGCAAGGCGATCTGCGATGGCCCATAACGCGGCCGCGTTGACGCCAATG
>JBBRGE010000397.1:0-2035 GCA_038241045.1 Hyphomicrobiales bacterium
AACAACGTCGATCTCACGTCCGACATTGGGCGGCAAATTGCGTTGCGCGAATTGGCGTTGAAGGATATGTGCGGCAAGCTGACCGCGTGGGACCGCATACAGATGGCGCGCCACGTTCTCCGCCCGCAGACCGCCGATTACGTCGAGATGATGTGCGAAGATTTCATCGAATTGCACGGCGACCGATCGTTCGCCGACGACCGCGCGATTCTCTCCGGGCTGGCGCAAGTGGACGGCGTGCGATTCATGCTGATCGGCCAGCACAAAGGCCGCGACGTTCACGAACGCTCAATCTGCAATTTCGGTTCGCCGCAGCCTGAAGGTTTCCGCAAGGCGCTGCTTAAAATGCGGCTTGCGGAAAAGCTGAAGCTGCCGATCGTCTGCTTGATCGACACTAAAGGGGCGGCGCCCGACATTGGCGCTGAAGAACGCGGCCAGTCGCAAGCCATCGCGTACAACCTAATGATCATGTCCGGCCTGAAAGTGCCGATCGTCTGCGTCGTGATCGGCGAAGGCGGCTCCGGCGGGGCGCTGGGCATTGGCGTCGGCGATCGCTTGATGATCCAGGAGTTCGCCTACTTCAGTGTGATCAGCCCCGAAGGCTGCGCGTCGATTTTGTGGAAGGACGCCGAGCGCAAAGGCGACGCCGCCGAAGCGCTGCGCATCACCGCGCCGGAATTGCTTCGCCTCGGAATCGTGGACGGCATTGTCCCCGAACCGCTGGGCGGAGCGCACCGCGACCGCGCGGCGGCCGCGAAGTTACTGAAGAAAACGATTTTAAAAGAACTCGGCGACCTCAGCGCGCAACCGCTGCCGCAGCTTCTCGAAAAGCGGTACAAGAAACTGCGCGCGCTTGGGCGGTATCGCGAGAACGGGATCAAAAATTAACGACAACGCATTCCGGCAGGGATGCCAGAAGGTAGCCATGGATTTAGCGCGAAGCGCGACACTCCTGGACACGATTGAATAGATTCCGCACCTCAATAGGGGTGCAAGAAATGCCGCGCGATTTTCTGGCACCCCTGCCGGGGTGCACGCGATTCACGCGACGAATCCAGGGGTATCGCTTGCGCTCAACCCCTGGCTACCTTCTGGCATCCCTCCGGGATGACGGCAATACACTCTTAAGGTACGCTATGCCTAGCTTCGAATCAGAATTTACTAATAAAGGCTTCACCCTCGTCAAGCGCTGCGAACTTACCGCCGCTCCGGCCAATCCGCGCGAACGCGCGGATGCGCTCGCGACAGCATTTGGTTTCACGCCGGAGCAATGCGTCAAAGCGCTCGCAATGCAACACAAAGCCACCGGCGCGGCGTTCATGCTGCTCCTTTCCGCGCCCGAACGACTGGATTTGAAAACGCTTTCGAAATTGATTTGCCACGACGCGGATTACTATCCGCAGGAAAAAATCGAAACCGATTTCGGCGCTTCCATGAATTCTGTTTCGCCGTTCGCTGCGCTCGATAAAAAACTGCCGGTCATAGCCGACGGTCGCGTCTTCGATTCCGAAAACATCACGATTTCCACCGGCGATCCGCTCGTCGAAACGCTTGTCGCGGCTGACGATTTGAAAGCCTTCCTCGGCGCGTCGCTGACGTTGCTTGATTTCGAATCGGCGAAGAAATCCGGCGGGGCCGTGATCGAGCCGCGCACGCTCAAAGGATTCCGCGACTATCTGCCCGAAGACATGCTACCGCGCCAGGCGATGATTGCGTCGATCACGCGCATCTTCGAACGATTCGGTTTTGCGCCGCTGCAAACGCCGGCGCTTGAATACACGGACATCCTTCTCGGCAAGCTCGGCGGCGACGCTGAAAAGCTGCTCTTCCGTTTTCGCGACAACGGCGGGCGCGACGTCTGTTTGCGCTACGACTTGACAGTGCCGCTCGCGCGCGTCGCCGCTCAGTACGCGGATTTACAGAAGCCCTTTAAGAGGTATCAAGTCGCCCCGGTCTGGCGCGCTGAAAATCCCGGCCGCGGCCGCTTTCGCGAATTCTTTCAATGCGACTGCGACATCGTCGGATCTGCGTCGCT
>JBBRGE010000398.1:0-1969 GCA_038241045.1 Hyphomicrobiales bacterium
GTACCTCTGACAGGCCAATTAATGGCCGGCAAACGCGGTTTGGTAATGGGTGTTGCCAATGACCGCTCCATCGCATGGGGCATTGCCAATGTTTGCGCCGCACATGGCGCCGAGCTGGCGTTCACCTATCAGGGCGAAGCGCTCGGCAAGCGGGTGAAGCCGCTGGCCGAATCTCTCAAATCGGAATTGGTGCTGCCGTGCGACGTGGAAGATATCGCGTCGGTCGATCAAACATTTGCGGCGCTCAAGAAAAAATGGGGCACGCTCGATTTTCTGGTTCACGCCATCGGCTTTTCGGACAAGAACGAACTCAAGGGCCGCTACGCCGACACCACGCGCGAGAATTTTTTGCGCACCATGGTGATCTCGTGCTTTTCCTTCACGGAAGTCGCCAAGCGCGCCGCTGACATCATGCCGAATGGTGGATCGATGGTGACGCTGACGTTCGGCGGCTCGACGCGCGTGATGCCGAATTACAATGTGATGGGCGTCGCCAAGGCCGCGCTGGAGGCGTCAACGCGCTATCTCGCGGTGGACTTCGGCGGCCGCGGTATTCGCGTCAATGCGATTTCGGCGGGGCCGATCCGCACGTTGGCGGGTTCGGGCATCGGCGATGCGCGCGCGATGTTCGCGTTTCAGCAAAAGCACTCGCCGCTTGGGCGCGGCGTTACGCTGGATGAACTCGGCGGCACGGCGCTTTATCTATTGTCTGAGATGTCCGGCGGCGTGACCGGCGAAATTCACTTTGTCGATTCCGGCTACAACATCATTTCGATGCCGCATCCGGATGCGCTGAAGGCCGCAGGCGAAGCTTAAGTTAGCCTGCCGCGATTGTTGCGGCGCGTTGAAATGCCGGTCGCGCTGAACATCGTTCGATGTAAAGGTCGAATGAAGGCCGTGTCGGCACCATGTTGAAAATATTGATCGCGAAATTCAAGCCAGAGCAGATGGCAACGTCAGCTGCGGAAAACTCATCACCTAGAATCCACGGCCCCTTGGCAACGGCCGTATCGAGCACGTCGAAGACCTGCGTTGCCTCGCCCCATCCGGCCATCATGGTTGGCACCTGCATCTTCGTATAAAGCTGCATGATCGCGGGCTCGATGCAGGTCGGCGCGAAGAATAGCCAATACAGATATTTCGTGCGGCGCGGATCGCCGAGCCCTGGCGCTAGTTTTGCTTGCGGATAGCGCTCGGCCACATAGGCGCAGATCGCCGCGGCTTCACCCATCGTGGCCTCGCCATCATTAAGGGCAGGCACCTTGCCCATCGGGTGACGGCAAGATATTCCGGGGATTTTTGCGCGTTCACCGACATATCGACGAGCACGCGTTCATACGGCTGACCGGCTTCTTCCAGTATCCAGAGCGCGGTGAACGAGCGCGTGCGCGGTGACCAATAAAGTTGCATTCAAAATCTCCATCGCGATTGAAATGAATATCGGAACAGCCGTGCAATGGGATTTATCCAACAGAAAAAGGGCGGTCATTTGACCGCCCTTGTCCGCGATAGATTATCCGCGCTGTGAGTTATTCCGCCGCCTGCGCCATTGGCGCACTCGCCAGATCGAACCGATCCGCGTTCATCACTTTGGTCCATGCGGCGACAAAGTTCTTCACGAACTTCTCCTTGGCGTCAGCGCTCCCATAGACTTCCGCAAGCGCACGGAGTTGCGAGTGCGATCCGAAAATCAGATCGGCGCGTGTGGCGGTCCACTTCACGGTTTTGGTCTTGCGGTCGCGCCCCTCATATTCATTCTCGTTGTTAGTTGTCTGCCACTCCGTACCGATGTCGAGGAGATTTAGGAAAAAATCATTCGTCAACGTTTCCGGCTTCTTGGTGAGGACGCCGTGCTTGGCATTGCCGGCGTTCGCGCCGAGGACGCGCAATCCGCCGACCAGCACCGTCATCTCGGGTGCAGTGAGCATCAGCAATTGCGCACGATCGACCAGCGCCTCCTCAGGCGCCA
>JBBRGE010000399.1:0-1948 GCA_038241045.1 Hyphomicrobiales bacterium
ACGCGCCGCGCTCCGTCACCAGAACATTCGCGTTGCCGGCGCCGGTGACTTTCGCCACGACATTCGCCATGTCCCAGGGCGCGAGAAACTGTCCCTTCTTGACGTTGACGACCTTGCCGGTTTTTGCAGCGGCAATCAGCAGATCGGTCTGGCGGCACAGAAACGCCGGAATCTGCAACACGTCGACGACTTCGGCGGCGCGCGCGCATTGATCGATCTCATGCACGTCGGTGAGAACCGGCAATTTTAGCGAGGATTTGATTTCCGAAAATATCGGCAGCGCCTCGTCCAAACCTATTCCGCGTGCCGCCGACGAACTTGTCCGGTTCGCCTTGTCGAACGAGGTTTTGAAAACGAGTCCGATTTTCAAACGTGCCGCGATTTCTTTCAGCGCCGACGCCACTTCGAGCGCATGAGCGCGGCTCTCCAACTGACACGGCCCCGCGATGACCGCTAGCGGCAGCGCGTTGCCGAATTTCACGGCGCCTGCGGAAACGACTTGCGCTGCTGCGATCTTGGCGTTCAAGGACATTCCTTCCGGATTCGATTTGACCATGCCGACGCAGCTTGGCCGGATCAACCCTCGATCAGCCGTTTTGCGGCGTTTCGAATATCAGGGTTGCGCCGAAGGCGGTCTCGGGCTTCACCACCAGACGCCCGATATGGCGATGGCAGGCGATGTTGCTGGCCTTAAACAGGCGCTCCATCGCATCGAGGTTCGGCACAGCCAGCCGCAATCCCTCCAGCGTCGCGCCCGTGCGCTCGACTTTCGGCATCATCCCGAACTGATCGCGGACAGCGGTGGCTTCCAGAATCTCGACATCGCCGCGCGGCGTATCCGCCCTCAGCCCCAATGAACTCGAATGCAATTCGCGCACGCCGGTGAAGTGGCCTAGAAAAATATGGTGATCGGTCGGATTGTCGGCGACCATGATCGCACCGAGCACGCCGGTCGCGCCATTGGCGTGCTGTTGTAATTCCTTCCTGTAGAAGGTGGCAGCATCGCGATGCTGAATCGCAAAGAATCCGGTATGCGGCGACAATTCATCGCGCGCGAACGCCAGCGTGAACCCCACCGTGGCGGTGGAGCCGTCCGGCAATTTGGCCTCGCGCGAAAACGGCAACGCGGGTGATGCGCCGATGCCGCGAAGTTTAAAATCCTCAACATCCGCTTCGATGCTCGTGCTTTCAAGCGCCAGCATCGAGAACCCATCGCCGCGCTTGATGGCGTCCTGATTGGCGGCGCCAAAAATCTTTGCGAGGCCCTCGCCTTTTTGTTTGTCTGGCTCGCCGACGCTCAAGACCTCGATGAAGAATCCCGGGAACTGAACGATGTGATTATGCGTACCCCACGGGTGAACATTCCGCGCGCTGATGGTGAAGCCCGCGCGGCGATAGAAGTCTGCCGCAGCGTCAAGATCGCGCACCGCATGGACGATATGGTCGAGACCGCGCGCCACGCTTTGCTCACTTCACCGACGAGAACGGTGTCGGCGCGAGAAGCTGGCTGTGAACATTGGCGATGATCTGTCCGTCCTTCTCGGTTTCCGCGCGCGCCGAAAGCCATGCCGGATCGGACATGAACGCAGTCCATTTAGTTTCGCGCTCAGCCATCGAGTCCCAACGCAGGAAATATGTCAGATCCTGATTGGAATCGCCGATCACCGTGGTGAAGAAACCCGCCTGCTTGATGCCGTGCTTTTCCCACAGCTTTAGCGTGATAGTGTCGAAGCGCTTAAGTAAATTCGGCAGCCGGCCGGGAATGCAATGATAGACGCGCATTTCGAGAATCATTTGACGGCTCCCGGAAAAACGTTGTGCTAAACGTCGCTTGTGGGCGCGACGATCTGGTATAGTGGCTTGGTTGCGGTTGAATCAAGAGCGAGCACGCCAGACCTTCGCGCCAAGACCTGGAGACCAACGATGCGCGTCATGCTGGTTTGCATAT
>JBBRGE010000400.1:0-1911 GCA_038241045.1 Hyphomicrobiales bacterium
AATCGCCGGAGTGCAGCGCAGGCCACGATTTTTTCAGCTTCTCGCCGCTGTAGTCGTAGGATTTGGCGTCGTGGGGAAACGCAGCCCATCCGGTTTTCTTGCCAGCCATGTCAAGTCCTCTTTCAGCGCAGATACGCCTGCGTGAGCGTGTTCAGATGCAGGCGTTCGGCGTCGCGCAGGAACGGTGCGATCAACATCATCACCTGCACGATGCCAAGTCGGATCGATACGTTTTCGTCGCGATCGCCGCGCACGCTGGCGTAGTTCATCCAGAACGTGGCGACCACCAGGATGTTGGTCGCGGTCGCATCCACTTCAGCCGCCGACGCCCGCATCGCACCGTTGCGCACCAGCCCGCGCATCACCGTGCCGGCATTGTCGGACGCACGCTTGAGTATCCGCGCGAAACGCAGTCGCAGCATGCGGTTGCGGCTGAGGATTTCGACGATGTCGCGATACAGGAACCGGTATTCGGAAATGCATTCGAACACAAGGTGCAACTGCAGCCAGATGTCCTCGAGTTCGGGCAGGCGATCCGACGGCGCGGCGAGCGCGGCATCCATGCGCTCCTCGAAGCGAGCAAAAATCTGCTCGATGATGTCGTCCTTGTTGCGGAAATGATAGTACAGGTTGCCCGGGCTGATCTCGAGTTCATCGGCGATATGGTTGGTGGTGACGTTCGGCTCGCCCTGCGCGTTGAACAGCGCCAGGCTGGTGTCGAGGATGCGCTGTTTGGTCTGCCGCGCCATTTTTGATCGGCACCCATCGATTAGGTGCCCTCCGGGGTGAGGGGATTGATCCAGCTGGGAATCGTATTCGTTGGGATCAATCAGTCGCGCAGCGTCTTGACCAGCGCGACGTATTTCTTCATCGCATCCTCGGGTTTCACTCCTTTGAGTTTTTCCCAGGCTTCGTACTTTGCGGTCCCTACGAAATCGAAGAATCCCGGTTTCGGCCCACTGACATCGCCGTCGGCGCCCTGTTTGTAGAGCCCATAGAGCTTCAACAGCACATCGTTATCCGGCCGCTGGCCCAGCGCCATCACGTCCTTGGCGGCTTGTTCGAAATCGGCTTTCAGGTCGGCCACGTCGGTTTCCTCGTTGGTTGAAGCATCCGGGTTGCTATCAGATGAATCGTGGGCGTGTTATAGCACGCGCTCCCGAAGCGGTCAACGCCAACTTGTTGCCGTTGCACGGGTCAGCATCTGCTGCTTGCGAGCGAGTCTTCTGTCATCGAATGTGTTGTCATCACTAACGCGCTCAGGCAACGTCAACGGCATGCACCGGCGTTATGCTGGCTACCCCTTGCAGGAGCTCGGCCATGAACTATTTCGTCACCGGCGCCACCGGATTCATCGGCCGTCATCTGATCGGCAACCTGCTCAAACGCAAGGGCACCATCCATGTGCTGGTGCGGAAAGGCTCGGAGAAAAAATTCGAGCGCATCGCCGAGAAAATGGACTGGGATCGCACGCGCGTCCTGCTCGTGCCCGGCAACCTGGCGCTGCCCAGGCTCGGCCTGACTGCCGCGAAAATCCGTGCGCTGACCGGGAAGGTCGAGCATTTCTTCCATCTGGCGGCGATCTACGACATGAGCGCCAGCGCGGAGAGCCAGCGCGTCGCAAACATCGATGGCACCCGCCATGCGATCGCACTCGCCACCGCGCTCAAGGCCGGTTGTTTCCACCACACCAGTTCGATCGCCGCCGCCGGCCTGTATTCGGGCGTGTTCCGCGAAGACATGTTCGAGGAAGCCGAAGGCCTCGACGACCCCTACCTGCGTACCAAGCACGATTCGGAAGGGCTAGTGCGTAACGACTGCAAGATCCCCTGGCGCATCTATCGCCCCGGCATGGTGGTGGGCGATTCGAAAACCGGCGAGATCGACAAGATCGACGGCCCGTACTACATG
>JBBRGE010000401.1:0-1872 GCA_038241045.1 Hyphomicrobiales bacterium
TCGACACGCGATTCAATGCGTTTTTCCGCTGTTTTGAGCAGGCTTTCGCGAATGTCGATTTCGCGGGCGCGCGCTTCCAATTCCTGCCGCCGCGCCTGCAGCCGCTCCAGGATCGCGCGCTCCGACGGCGATACCGGCTGACCCTGCTCGGGATATAAAACGACGCCGTCGGGCTTTGCCACTTCGGGTGCGGCGATGACCGGTTTGGCGGCTTCCTCCTTGGGCTTGTCATGAACCGAACCGGTGATGTCGGCGGGATCGGGTCTGCCGGTTGGAAAGTTGAAGCTCTCCTGCGCCCAGGACCGCTTGGTCGTCTTCGGCTGGTAGTCGAACACGTAGCCGCCATCGATCACGAGACCGGCGACCTTCAGCACCGCGAGGCCGAAGATCGCGATCAGAACCACTGGAATGACGCGAATGTTACGGAAGGATTTCATGCAGCTAAGCCGTCAGACCTTCTTCGGTCGGAGAACGCGCGGGCCGCAGCTGCAATGGCGTTGGCCGCCGAGACCTTGGGCGCCGCGGGCTCCGGCGTCGCCGCGGGCCTTGCTGCGACCACTATCCGTGACAGCCGCCGGATCACGTTGTCGCCTTCGGCGAGCTGGTTCTTCAGCTGCTGGGACATTTGCGCCGCGGATGCGAGCTGGTCGCCGAGGTTCTCGTTGACGTCGCGAACCGCGTGCTTGAGGCCGCCGATGGCGCGCTCGGCGATTTCGGTCGCCGTGATCAGCTCGCCGATCGTCGCCTTCAGCGAATGCTCATCCGCCTTCAGGCGCTGCAACCTTGCGTTCAGCAGCATGCAATAGCCGATGGTGAGCACCAGCAGCACCGCCACCAGGCTTTCGATCGCAATTCCGAATGAATGACTCATTGGGCCTCCATCAACTTGGTTTGCTCATCGGCCTTCTCGAACATCGCGAAGGTGGTATTGGGTTTGCGCAGCTGCTTGGTGACGCGAATGGCGACGCGGTCGCCGACCCGGCCCATCCGCCCCTCAGTTAGCGTAACGTTGCCGCAGCGCACCGCGACCAGCGCGTCGGCGCGCATTTCGAGCGGCAGGGTGTCGCCGACTTTCAGCTTCATCAGCTGCTTGAGCGGAATATCGGCTTCATAGAGCACGGCATCGACCGAGATCTGCGCCTGCGCCACCTCGGTTGCAAAATGGCCTTCCCAGATCGGGTCGCGGCCGAACTTCTCACCCATGAACATCTGCAGCAACACGCTGCGGATCGGCTCGATGGTGGCGTAGGGCAGCAGCAATTCGATATTGCCGCCGCGATCTTCCATGTCGATGCGCAGGCGCACCAGAATGGCGGCGTTGGCGGGCCGGCTGATGGCGGCAAAGCGCGGATTGGTTTCCAGCCGGTCGATGCTGAAGGTCACCGGCGACAGCGGCCGGAACGCCTGCTCGGCATCGCCCAGCACCACCTCCACCAGCCGCTTGACAAGGTTTGTCTCGATCGTGGTGTAGGGACGGCCTTCGATGCGCAAGGAAGTCTGGCCGCGGCGGCCGCCCAGCAACACGTCGACCATCGAATAGATCAGGCTCGAATCCACCGTGGCGAGGCCGAAATTGTCCCACTCCTCGGCCTTGAACACGCTGAGCACCGCGGGCAGCGGGATCGAATTCATGTAATCGCCGAACCGCACCGAGGTGATGCGATCGAGCGAGACCTCGACATTGTCGCTGGTGAAGTTGCGCAAGCTCGTGGTCATCAGGCGCACCAGCCGGTCGAATACGATTTCGAGCATCGGCAGCCGCTCATAGGACACCATCGCCGAATCGATGATGGCGCGAATGCCGGAATTGTCGTCGAGGTTGACGTCGCCGACGGAGAAACCGAGCAGATTGTCGATTTCCTCCTGCGACAG
>JBBRGE010000402.1:0-1846 GCA_038241045.1 Hyphomicrobiales bacterium
GTTTCACGATCTCCTCGAGCGGGCAATGCAGTCGCTCGAGGATGCGGGGGTCAATGGAGGATTGGTCGTGCACCGAGTTCATGCAATCAGTTTAACCCGAACTGACATTCGCGCAACTTTCGCGCATGTTCGTGACTACACCGCTGGCGGCTTTTCGGCCAGTTCGTCGGGCGCGCGGCGGATGTCGGCTCCGAGGCTGACCAACTTCGCTTCGAGGTTTTCGTAGCCGCGGTCGATGTGGTAAATACGCCGCACTTCGGTTTCGCCTTCGGCGGCGAGTCCGGCCATGACCAGGGCGGCACCGGCGCGCAGATCGCTGGCCATGACGGGTGCGCCTTGCAATTTGTCCACGCCGATGACGACGCAGGTTTCGTTGACGCGCAGAATGCGCGCGCCCATGCGCTGGAGTTCCGCGACGTGGTTCAGGCGGTCGGGGTAGATTCCGTCGGTGAAGACGCTCGCACCGTTGCCCAGGCACATCAGCGCCATCATTTGCGCCTGCAAATCGGTCGGGAAGCCCGGATAAGGCAGCGTCGCGATTTCGACTTCTTTCAATCGTTCTCCCGGCGAAACGGTGGCAACTTTGCAGTTGCGTGTGAAGCTCAAGCGGGCTTCGCGGAATTTGTCGAACACAGCTTCCAGATGTGTGGCGTCGATATTTTTCACGACCACTTCGCCGCCAGTGATCGCGCCGGCCATCAATAGCGTCGCGGCTTCAATGCGGTCGGGGATTACGTCGTACGAACAACCTTCCAGCGTGCGCACGCCCTTGATGCGGATGCGGTGGCTGCCTGCGCCTTCGATGCTCGCGCCCATGGCGTTCAGGAAATTCGCGAGGTCCACGACTTCCGGTTCGCAGGCGGCGTGCTCGATCGTCGTCTGACCTTCAGCGAGGCACGCGGCCATCATTACGTTGCCGGTGCCGAGCACCGACGATCCGGCGGGACCGCCGAGATAGATGTTTGCTCCACGCAATTTTTTCGCGCGCGCGATCACGTAGCCGTGCTCAATTTCAATTTCAGCGCCGAGTGCGCGCAGACCTTTGAGATGCAAATCGACTGGGCGACTGCCGAATGCGCATCCGCCGGGCAGCGACACTTTCGCGTAACCGCGCCGGGCCAGCAGTGGACCGATGACGCAAAAACTTGCGCGCATCATGCTGACCAATTCATAGGGGGCGAACGACAGATCGGGATTGACGACGCGGGTGTTGACGCGGCCCGCCGCATCGCGTTCGATGGAGACGCCCAGCGTCTGCATGATCTTGGCGAGCACGTCGACGTCCGCAAGCCGCGGCACATCGCCCAGAGAACAGGGGCCGTCCGCGAGAATCGTCGCGGCAATGATCGGCAGCGCCGAATTCTTCGACCCGCTCGCTCGAACTTCGCCCTTTAAAGGCCGTCCGCCTTGAATGATAAACTTTTCAGCTGCCATGCCCCACCCCTCCCCTGTTGATCGATGCGTGCTTCGATATATCGGCAGATAAAGGAGGGAAGTTGAAGCGAATAATGCGCACTTATTGTGTCGCGATTTTGGTGTACTTAATGCCTATGAAGACAACTTTCCACCACACGCTTTCAGCGCTGGTTTTTGCTGGACTTTTCAGCGCTTTTGCGCCAGGCTTCGCGCTGGCGCTCGAGGCACCTGCGCCAGAGAAACAAGCGTCTGACTCAAAGAATTACCATTCTCCGTACGCTGTCCATTTCAATTATCCGGTGACTGAATTGATCGGAGATATCAGGGACGGCGAGCGAGGAAATCCGAAGGCGCAGTCGTCTTTCGCGTTCGACAATTGGAATTCAAAAGACGTGCTCGCCAAATACGGATCATGGGGTCCGCCGGCGCG
>JBBRGE010000403.1:0-1824 GCA_038241045.1 Hyphomicrobiales bacterium
TTTGGTGCAGGGATCAAGGAAGGTGACCTTGCTGTCGGCCCATATGTTCGCGCCGCCATTCGCCGCCTTCCAGCCTTGCGCCAACGTATCGAGCATCCGACCTGCAAATTCGGGAGGGGTGAACACCTCGTCATTCGACAGATTGGTGATGCAGCTCAGCACATCCGGATTGCGCCCTGTAAGGGTAAAGCGCGCCTGCTCCGTCATGCCTTGCCTTCGGGCAACTGCGCGGTTGAAATCTGTTCACGTCTGCCATCGGGCCGGATCAAGATGCCGGTATAGGTCTGGATTGCCGTGTGATGCACCGAAGCCGCCGCGCGCCACATCACCACCAGCGACGCGCGCAACTTAGGATTGCGCGCCAGCGATAATTCCGTGTGCGTCATAGTATTTGCCCCCGTTCTATCATCATGGGCCGAAAGCTGCCGCTATCATATAGTATCAAGTCATTCGTTGCGGTCTGCCACCGCAAGGTCGGCCACCCGCATGGGCGGGTAGCTTGCGACAGGCTGGAAAATCTCGTGGCTCCCAAGATGCGCGAACAGCGTGCGCTCCTCGCGGAACGATGACATGCCGGTGAGCACATCGAGCCGGAAATCACGGCGCTGGAACTTGCCCTTGCCGATATAGCCCCATTCGACGATCGTGATCGGGCCGCCATCGGCATTCTTCATCGTCATCGCGTCGCCATGGATCAGGTTCAGCGACAAGACGTGCCCGGCGGCGCGATACAGCTCATCCTGTTCATCGAGCCGCAGATACTGCGCGAACACCGCCAGCATATTGGCACGGCATTCGGCAATGTTGTCCGCCAACAGCTCGATCCCATAGCAGCAGGTGAGCGCAAACAGCGCGAAGTGGCGCTTTTCGAAATCGCTCTTGCCGTATTTGGCCTCCACCGCCGCCAGCTTGCGTTGCAGGATCGGCACCAGGAAGTTGCCGCTGCCACAGGCCGGTTCGAGAAAGCGGCTGTCGATCCGCTCGGTCTCGCCCTTAACCAGATCGAGCATCCTTTCGACCAGCCAGGGCGGGGTGAATACCTCGCCATGATCGGCAACGCGCTTCTTTGATTTGATTAGCTTGTCCGATTTGAACAGCGGCCCCTCGTCGCGAATGGCGTCGAATTCGGGTTGCTGCGGCTTGATGCCGACTGGTTCTACAGTCCGGCCGATCCGGTGAATGGTTTCGAGTGACCGGATGACGTGCGCGGGCGGCTTCGCCCTGCCCTCTTCCCATTCACATACCAGCTCGGGCAGCACGCCAAATTCCGTTGCGACATCGGCAACGGACAGCCCGGCTTCCATGCGGCATGTCGCGAATGTCGTGGTGTCGCTCATGCTATCTTAAAGCGTCGCAGCCGTGCTGGCGTCGTTCGGCAAACCCTGGAAACGCATCACCTTTATCTCCCCCTCGCGCTTCCGCGCTTGTGCGATGTCGTAGCTGTTCTGCATCCGCATCAACGTGTCCATCGACACGCCAAACGCCTTCTCGATCCGCAGTGCCATTTCGGAGGAAAGCTGCGAATGCTCGTTGAGCAAGGTCGAAAGCGTCGCGCGGGTAACACCTAACGCCTGTGCTGCCGCCGTCACCGACAGGCCCAGCGGCTCGATGATTTCGGACTTCACGAAGCCACCCGGATGGGCCGGGTTCTTCATACGGATGCCTGCAATCGCGCTCATGGCCAGCTCCTAGTGGTAATCTTCATAGTCGA
The DNA here is from genome assembly GCA_038241045.1 of Hyphomicrobiales bacterium. Taxonomy (GTDB): domain Bacteria; phylum Pseudomonadota; class Alphaproteobacteria; order Rhizobiales; family Xanthobacteraceae; genus Afipia. The sequence continues at coordinate 1,712 of JBBRGE010000403.1, forward strand.
GGTCGATGATCTCGATCTCTTCCCGGTCGATCCGAAACGTCATCCGCCAGTTTCGAGTGACGAATAGGCTCCACGTTCCCTTGCGGTCGCCGGTTAGCATATGGGCTTTCCAG
>JBBRGE010000404.1:0-1811 GCA_038241045.1 Hyphomicrobiales bacterium
CCCAACTAAAGCGGCTCGCCGAAAAGCTCGCCATCCCCGTTTGCACCAGCCTTGGCGGCAAGTCGTCGTTTCCGGAGACGCACCCGCTGTCGCTCGGCTCCGGAGGCGTTGCGATGCCGCGCGCGGTGCCGAAATTTCTGGCCGAGGCCGACGTGATCTTCGGTATCGGCTGCTCCTTCACCGAAACCTCGTTCGCCGTCGCGATGCCCAAGGGCAAGACCATCATCCATTCAACGGTCGACCCCGCGCAGCTCAACAAGGACGTCGAGGCCAAAATCGGGCTTGTCGGCGATGCCGGGCTGGTGCTCGACGCACTGCTGGCGGAGATCGACAAGACCGTGACGTCGAATCGCGACGCGACATCGGTCGCGGCCGAAATCGCGGCATCGCATAAAGAATGGCTGGCGAAATGGACGCCGAAGCTGACGCATAACGACGCGCCGCTCAATCCCTATCGCGTGCTCTGGGATTTGCAGCACACCGTCGACATCCACAACACCATCATCACCCATGACGCCGGCAGCCCTCGCGATCAGCTCTCGCCGTTCTGGAAGGCGGTCGAGCCGCTGTCCTACATCGGCTGGGGCAAGACGACGCAGCACGGCTATGGCTTGGGCCTCGCGATGGGCGCCAAGCTCGCCAAACCCGACAAGCTCTGCATCAACGTCTGGGGGGATGCTGCGATTGGCTTCACCGGAATGGATTTCGAGACCGCGGTGCGCGAGCGGATTCCGATCATGTCGATTCTCTTGAACAATTTCAGCATGGCGATCGAATTGAAGGTGATGCCGATCTCGACCGAGAAATATCGCGCGACCGATATCTCCGGCGACTACGCCGCGATGGCGCGCGCCTTCGGCGGCTATGGCGAGCGGGTGACCAAACCCGAAGACATCATCCCTGCGATCCAGCGCGGCATCGCCAAGACCAGGGAAGGCATCCCGGTGCTGCTGGAGTTCATCACGTCGAAGGAGACCGAGGTTTCCAGGCCGGGAACCTGACGGCTATTGCGGGCTGATGCACTGGACACGCAATTTCTGCCGGACCATCATCGGCGCGAACCGGATGGGGAGCGCTCATGGATGTCGGGGCTTGGCTGCGCGGCCTTGGCCTCGGACAGTATGAAGGCATTTTTCGCGACAGCGAAATCGAGGCTGATGTTCTTTCGGAGCTGACTGAGGCCGATCTTGAAAAACTCGGCCTACCGCTCGGACCCCGCAAGCGAATTCTCAAGGCGATTGCAAATCTGGATGGTGCCGTTACGGCACCAAGCGCGGCACATCTGGCGCGTCCCGCGGCCGAGGATACGGCGGAACGCCGGCAACTGACCGTCATGTTCTGCGACCTTGCCGGCTCGACCGCCTTGTCGGCGCGGCTCGACCCCGAGGATATGCGGCAGGTGATCCGCACCTATCAGGATGCCTGCTCGGGCGTGGTCGCGCGTTACGACGGTTTCATCGCCAAATTCATGGGCGACGGCATTCTGGCCTATTTCGGCTTTCCACACGCCCATGAGGACGACGCCGAACGGGCGGTGCGGGCGGGATTGGAAATCGCAAGCGTCGTCAGCGCGTTGCAGACGCGGGCAAAGGACAGACTTCAAGTCCGCATCGGCATCGCCACCGGCCTTGTGGTGGTCGGCGATCTCGTCGGACAAGGTGCTGCGCAAGAACAGGCCGTGGTGGGCGACACGCCCAATCTCGCCGCGCGCCTGCAAGCGCTGGCCGAGCCCGACAGCGTCGTGGTCGCGTCCGCCACGCGCCGGTTGCTGCGGGATCGATTCCGCCTGCGCGATCTCGGCCGTCACCTCG
>JBBRGE010000405.1:0-1696 GCA_038241045.1 Hyphomicrobiales bacterium
GCGAGATGTCCGCGAAGGTAAGCCGCGCGCGGCGCCGATCCTGATCTTCCCAGAGCAGCGCGACGCGATTCGGATCCTCGGCGAATTTATCGATCACGCTGCCGAAATTGAAAACTTGCGGCGTGTCCCAGCGGAAGTTGCTATACGTACTGCGATAACTTTCGAGCGCTTCAGTCGTCATCTGATTAGTCAGTCGATTACTCAGTTGCTACTGCGTCTAGCCGCGGCCGTTGGCCCGCGTCGCGCGTTCCGCGGGCGCCTGCGATCGTTTGGCGGCGGCCTTGATGTACTTCACCGTCACCGGCGACAGGTCGTTGCGCTCGACCCGCACGTCGATGATCGCAAACGTCTTGCTCCGATGCGCCGCTTCGAGCGCGTCGCTCAGTTCGTCGGCGGTGGTGGCCTCGAAGCCCACGCCGCCCCAATCGCGCGCGAGTTGCGCATAGGGCCACGGCGGAATTTCAAGCAACTCGCGGCGTTCCACGATCGGCCGAAAGATGCCCCAGCCGCCGTTATCGATCACCAGCACGATCGGATTCGCGCCCTTGGCCGGCGCATGCGAAATCTCTGGCCCCGTCATCTGGAAGCCGCCGTCGCCGCATAGCACCAGCGGACGCTGCCCACTGCCGATTTGCGCGCCCAGCGCGGCCGGCACCGCGAATCCCATCGACGCGTAAAAGCCTTGCGCCAGATACGCGCCGTTATTCGGCACCCGGATGTCCAGTCCGCCGAACAGCATGTCGCCCGATTCCGCCACGACTATATACTCGCGCTTCGCCGCCAGGAATTCGTTCACCGTCGCGAGAATCTGGCTGACCTTCACCGGCTTGCCGTTACGCGCGGCGACTTCGCGCAGATTGTCCGCGTACACGACCTTCTCGTGATGGTCGCGGAGTTTTTCCTTGCGCAACGCGCGCACAAAATCTCGCACCGCCACGTCGGTGTAGGTGTGATACTTCACGTCGACCTTGCGATCGACGGCCCACACCGTTCGCTCCTGGATCACGCGCGGCGGACGGTTGCCGAAATTCATGTCGGTTTTAAGGCATCCGAGGTTGAGCACGAAATCCGCTTCGTCCATCCGCGCGACGATCGACGGCGGGCTGATCGGTCCAACGTGGACGCCCATGTAGAGCGGATGATCCATCGGAAAGGCGCCTTTGCCGAGCACCGTTGCGAACACCGGCGCGCCCATGTGCTCCGCCAGTTCGACCAGTTCGCGGGTGGCCTTGTAGCGATGGATTTCGATCCCCGCGATCACCACGGGTTTCCGCGATTGATTGAACATCGCAGCCGTTTCGCGCGCCGCTTCTTCGAGCTTGCGCGTATCCGATTCCTGAAATTGCAGGCGCCCGTCCCACTCGATCAATTCGTCGGGCACCTCGATCTGCCGCCCGACCATGTCGCGGTGAATCTCGACGTAACCCGGACGCTGCTCAGCCCAAATCGCGCACACTACGCGATGAAGTTCGCGCGCCGCGATCGCCGGATCGGTCAGCACCGCGGAGGCGCAGGTCACTTCCTTATAGATGCGATGCTGCGACTCGATCTCGCGCGCCTGGTGATGAATGAGGGTGCCGAGTTTGCGTTCCTCCTCGCCGGGGCCGCCGGAGAAAATCAGAATCGGCACGCGCTCCGAAAATGACCCCGCGACAGGATTCACCATGTTGTGGCCGCCAGCGCCGTAAGTGACGCA
>JBBRGE010000406.1:0-1673 GCA_038241045.1 Hyphomicrobiales bacterium
CATGCCGGTGCAGGCCAACATTCGCTATCCGGATTCGGTCAGAGCCGCCGCGCGCGGCGCCAGCATCGTGGTCAATCTGTGCGGCATTCTTTCGCAAAGCGGCGCGCAAAAATTCGACGCGGTTCAGGGCGAAGGTGCCAACACCGTCGCGCGCGCTGCCGCCGAGATCGGCGCGCGCGTCGTGCATGTGTCGGCGATCGGCGCGGATGCGGATTCGAAATCGCGTTACGCGCGCTCGAAGGCGGCGGGTGAGAAAGCCGTTCGCGCGGCTGATCACAATTCGATTGTCATGCGACCGTCGGTGGTGTTCGGACCGGAAGATCAGTTCACCAATCGCTTCGCGGCACTTGCACGAATTTCGCCGTTCCTGCCGCTGATCGGCGGCGGCCACACAAAAATGCAGCCAGTGTTCGTCGGCGACGTTGCGACTGCGGTTGCGGGCGCCGTTGAGGGCAAGGCGAAAGCCGGCGGCACCTACGAACTCGGCGGGCCTGAAATCATGACCATGCGCGAGATCATGCAGGTCATTCTCGATATCACGCAGCGCCGGCGCGCGCTGCTGCCGCTGTCGTTCGGCATTGCAAATCTTCAGGCGATGATTTTGCAGTTCGCGCCGGGCGATTTGAAACTGACGCCCGATCAGGTCGAGTTGCTCAAAAGCGACAACATCGTGTCGGACGCGTCGAAGGCGGCGGGGCTTACGCTCGAAGGCTTAGGGATCGCGCCCGACTCGCTTGAGGCCATCGCGCCGTCATATCTGTGGCGCTTTCGCAAGACCGGCCAGTTCGCGCACAAAGGCGCGTGAAGTCATTATTTTCCGAGCGCCAGCGCGACGAGGCCAAGCGTTCCGACGATCACGCGCCACCACGCGAAGAACGCGAATCCGTTTTTGGTGACGAAATCCAGAAACGTCTTCACGACAATAATAGCGGTGATGAACGACACCACGAAGCCGACCGCGATCACGATCGAGTTGTCCATCGTCATGCTGCCGCGATTCTTGTAAAAATCATACGCGAACGCGCCCACCATGGTGGGGATCGCAAGAAAAAACGAAAACTCCGCCGCCGCGCGTTTATCCGCGCCGAACAACATGGCGGCGACAATCGACGCACCGGAGCGCGACACGCCGGGAATCATCGCCGCACATTGCGCGATGCCGATGCCGAGATACATCGGCAGCGGAAACGTCATCGCGTTGTGATGGTGCGGATTGAAATCCTGCTGATCGACCCACAGCAAGACCGCGCCGCCGGCGATCAAGGAAAAACACACCACCCACGGATTGAACAGCACGGCCTTGATGAACGATCCGAACAGCAGCCCAAGAATAACGGCGGGCAAAAACGCCACCAGCACGCCGATCACGAAACGCCGCGCCGCAGCGTCAGTGAACATATGAGTGGCGACATGCCAGAGCCGCTGGAAGTAAATCACCAGAATGGCGAGGATGGCGCCAAGCTGAATGAGAACCGCAAAGGTCTTCCAGAAATTGTCTTCATCGAGATTGAAGATGCGCTCGGCGAGCAGCAGATGCCCCGTGGACGACACGGGCAAAAATTCGGTGACGCCCTCGACCACGCCGAGGAAAACGGCCTTGAGAATATCGTAGAGCATGGAGCGTCCGCCGTTAGCTGAAATTAAGGTGACGAAAACCGCGCCCTTGTCGCGCA
>JBBRGE010000407.1:0-1646 GCA_038241045.1 Hyphomicrobiales bacterium
ACTTATGTTGCAGTTTGCAACTACAGGAGATTGATTCATGGCGAGCGACAAAATCGTTCATGTGACTGATGGCAGTTTCGAGCAAGAAGTTCTGAAGGCCGATACTCCGGTGCTGGTCGATTTCTGGGCGCCGTGGTGCGGACCGTGCCGCGCGATCGCTCCTATCCTTGACGATCTGGCGGGCGAGTATTCCGGCCGCCTGAAAATCGTGAAGATCAACGTGGACGACAATCCGGCAACGCCGGCGCAGTACGGCGTTCGCGGTATCCCGAATCTGCTCATCATCAAGTGCGGGCAGGTCAAGGAACAAATCATCGGCGCGGTGCCACGCGGCACGCTGGTGAAAGCGGTCGATAACGCGATCACCGCGTAAGCGCGCGGCGCAAATCGATCAATTGCCGGAGGGCGAGGGCGATGCGTCTGGAAACAGCGCGAGGCCAGCGCCCTTCGTCGCATTATCGTTCCAGTATTTTTTCAGGTCGTCGCGATTCTGCTGGTAGGCGTTCTTCGTCTCAGACGGAATGAAGCCGTCGATCTTTTCACAGTAGGCCATCAGCGGCGACGCCAACCGGGAATCGCGAATGAGCGGCGTATTGTCCGGCGCGATCGTGGACATCAGCGTGATCGCGAGGCCCATCAGCAGCGTCGCGATTCCGGCGCCGAGCACCGCTCCGCCGATCCGATCAAGAAACCCGAGATGCACAAAATTGATCACGCGCGCGACCGCGCCGCCGACGATTCCGATCGCGATGAAGACCAGCAGGAACACTGCGATCCAGCCGATCACGGCGCCCGCGTTTTGACTGACGCCAAGTTGCGCGCCGGCCAGATCGCCCGCGCGGGCATAGTAGAGCGCCGCGAAATTCAACGCCGCCACCAGCGCCACCGCCGTGGTGATCATCCTGATCGCGCCGCGCCGCAGGCCGTGCAGCGCGCCGAGCGCGATGACCACGATGATCACGTAGTCAAGCGTGTTCATCGCGCGATCAATCTCACGGCTCGAGGCGTTCCATCAGCCGCGGGAACGGAATCGTCTCGCGAATATGATGGCTCCCGCAGAGCCATCCGGTGACGCGCTCGATACCCATCCCGAAGCCGGCATGCGGCACCGAGCCGTAGCGGCGCAAATCGAGATACCATTCGAACGGCTCGAGCGGAAGATCGTGAGCGAGAATTTTGCTCCGCAGAGTTTCGTAGTCATCTTCGCGCTGTCCGCCGCCGATAATTTCGCCGTGGCCTTCCGGCGCGAGCATATCGACGCATAGCGCGACCTCGGGCCGCGCCGGATCCTGCTTCATGTAGAACGCCTTGCAGACCGTCGGGTAGCGATGCACCATCACGGGCCGATCGAATTCCTCCGACAGCATCGTTTCTTCATCGCCGCCGAAATCGTCGCCCCAGTTGACGGCGGCGCCCTTGCGCTTCAGCCGTTCGATCGCTTCGTCATAGCTGATCCGCGGATACGGCAACTCGGCGGCGCGTTCGAGCTTCGTGGTATCGCGCTCCAGAATTTTCAACTCCGCCGATTTGCGCTCGAGCACGCGCCCGACGATATACGCGACGAACTCTTCCGCGAGCTTCATGTCGCCGTCGAGATCGCAATAGGCGACCTCCGGCTCGACCATCCAGAATTCCGTGAGATGACG
>JBBRGE010000408.1:0-1627 GCA_038241045.1 Hyphomicrobiales bacterium
ACCGTCGTCGAGACGTGGATTTCGACTTCCGGATGCACCGCGATGGTGATGCTGTGCTTGCCGATGGTCTTGATCGGCGCGTCGAGCAGCACCTGCGAGCGATTGAGCGAGACGCCATCGGTCTCGAACGCCGCCATGATGTCGCGAACCGACACCGAGCCATAAAGCTGGCCGGTTTCCGACGCCTGACGAATGACGACGACATTGCGGCCCGCGATCTTTTCCGAAACCTTGACGGCTTCGCCCTTGGCCTCGATGTTCTTGGCCTCGAGGTCGGCTTTCATGCCGTCATATTTGGCGCGATTGTCGTCGGTGGCGCGCAGCGCCTTGTTGCGCTTGAGCAGGAAGTTACGCGCGTAACCGTCCTTCACTTTGACGACGTCGCCCATCTGTCCGAGCTTGCCGACGCGTTCCAGCAGAATGACTTCCATTCGATTTCTCCGTTGAGGTGTTGGTTGAAGTGAATGTTGCGATAAAGGCCGAGTTCAGGTCGGTGCGGGCGGGCCGCGCCGCATCCAGTAATTTTGGCGGATTCCGAAAATCGCGTCGGCAACGCCGAGGCTCATCATGCCGATCAGCGGCCAGCCGATGAACAGGGTCGCGGCGTAGACCGAGCCGAGAATGAAATTGCGCGGGCCGAACGTCTGCAGCAATGTGTGCAGCGTCGCAAAGCCGGTCATTGCATAGACCATCATCAGCGCCGAGGCTGCGACCTGTGCGGCGATGGCGACAATGCCGCCGGCGAAAGCCAGGACGAGGGCGGCTCCCAATGCGGCTACCGCGGTTTTTGGCAGCATGATGGTGCGAAGATCCGGCCACGGCCGGCGCAGCCGTCCGGAGTACGCGGTGATTTTTGCAGCTAACCACAGATTGAATGTGAGCGTGACGATGGCGATGATCGTGGCCGCAGCCGGCGCGATCGACACCAGAATATCGAGCACGCGCGTGCGATCGACTTGCGGCGATCCCGACGTGCGCGCGCCCAATATCGCTTCAAGCCCGCGGCGCAGACCGGCGTTGATCGACGTGTCGTCGGAACCCAGTGTCAGCAATGCGCTGAATGTGGTGATCGATGCGAACGCCGTCATCCAGATCAGGACGCGGCCGACCGGATACCAGTCGAGCGCCGGCGCCATGTTGGCGAGTTGCGGATCGTTCGATACCGGGCGGGCCAGCAGCAGCATGCGACCGAGCCACCATGCGGGCAGCGCGATCGTCAGTGCGAAGGCGGCCATATAGGTGAAGCTGAACGTTGCCGCGAGACCGGCGCTGGCGACCAAGCCTGCGATGAGTGCGGCGCTCGACCCCCAGCCGAGGGCCGCGACCATCAACGGCAATGGTGCCAGATAGAAAAGCAGCAGCGAGGCAAGCGCGCCCGAGACGATGGACGCGAACATCGTCGCCGACGCAAGACCGGCTGCAAGCGCAATGAGAACGATGGTTATCATCAGCTGTCCCGCCCCCTTCGAGCGGTTAGAGGTTTTGGACCCCAACCATCGGCGACCGAACGACCCGGAAGCCTTATGAAAGTGAACGGCGCGCAGCGAACCGCGCGCCGGAGTTTTTACCGGATCACGTAAGGCAGCAGGCCGAGAAATCGCGAGCGCTTGATGGCGCGGGCGAGTTC
>JBBRGE010000409.1:0-1625 GCA_038241045.1 Hyphomicrobiales bacterium
TAGAAACCCGCCGCGATCAGCGGCATCGCGATCAGCGCGAACACAGCCACCGCACGGCGAAACGAGACATTCGCCGTCGCAGCCATATTGGTCTCGGCCTCGGATGCGGCCAAAAGCCTGCGGCTGATTTCAACACGCGCCGCATCCGCTTCCGCAGGCGCAATTAATCCGGAGGCCGCGTCGCGCGTCACCTCCGAGAGCTGGTCCTTATAAACGACGCTTTTAGAACCCTGGCGCTGTGTCCGCGCGCCGCGCCCAAGCGGCCACAAAACGGCAAACACCGCTGCGGCAGTCATCAACGCAAAGACGAACCAGATCGCCATTCAGCAGGGTTCCGCGACGTTTCGATTGAGCCAATGCCGGCATCGATTTCGCCGGTTTACACCACGGCTGGATCATGCGCGCAATTGACATTTGCGGGGCAGCGATAACGTGTTTTGGAGGCATGAAATCGAGCGATATCAACCAGCCTGGGAGGCCTTGCGCTCGCCGGGGCGGACCATATCGGCGGCCTTGCTCATCAGCATCGCGTAATCCGGTCCGAACAGCACGCCGCAGAACCGGATCGCCGCCTGCATCTGCATCTTGCGGAAGGCGCGCACCGAGGGATTCGTCGTGCGCAGCGACTCGACGAGATTTTCGGTCGCGGTCTCGATATATTGCTGCAACTCGGTGAAAGAGCGCAACGTGACTTCGTTGATCGCCAGTTCCGACGCATAATTGCGGCACATCGCAACGAACTCGATCAGCGCCGCCGTCTCCTCGACTTCCGTCGGATCGATGCAACTGTTGGCGGTGACGTCCGTGTCCGGACCCTGACGCAGCAAACGCCGCACGCGGCCCGGAACGCCGTCGATCTCGGATTTCATGCCGTTTGAAATATCGGCGCGGATCGCGGCCAACTGACGGCCCCAGTTAGAATCGGTGCGAAAATCCAGTTCGGTGCGCAGGCCGCGCACTCCGTCGTGAAGCGTTTTCAGATGATCGATGATCGTCTTGTATTGTCCGCGCTTGATGTCGGCGCGCAGTTCGTTGGTCACGCGCGACAGATCGTAAATTGCCATCGTCACCGTGACGCCGAAGGGCGTGCCGGCGACGCGGACTTCATCGTCGGATGCTGCGGCCGAAATGCCAAGGCGGATGATCTGCCACGGCGAGCCCAGCCGCTGCATAACGAGCGACAGCGCGAAGGGAAGAATCTGGGCGGCCTGCAGCATCGGCATGTTAAGCGCGCCCATCACCGAGCGCACCTGCGACTCCTCGAATTCGCGCATGTAGCCTTGCAGGCGGATGCCGAGCGAATCCAGCGCTTCGCGAACCCTCAGCACCGCTCCGATCGGTCCGATGTCCTCGACCACGCTCGGCGCTCCCAGACGGCCGAGCTTCTGACGCTCTGCCCCCGGCGCGGCGATGGCGGCGATGGCCTCAGACGCCGCAATCTGAACGCTGCGGATCGCGCGCTCCGTATCGGCGGCACTAGCGGGCTGCGCGAGGGCCGCTTCAAACGCGCGGATCTGGTCGGGGATGCCGTCGCGAGACAGCCATAGCCAGATCGGTGCCAGTGACGAGCGGCGAATTTGACCGGGGCGAATGTACGGAGTGTTCTCGACGAGAAATGGCTCAAG
>JBBRGE010000410.1:0-1564 GCA_038241045.1 Hyphomicrobiales bacterium
TCCGCAAGGTGCTGGTGGCCAGCGGCGTGCGCATGGACCTGGCCCAGTTGTCGCCGGAATACATGCGTGAACTGACGGAACATCACGTCGGCGGTCATCTCAAGGTCGCTCCGGAACACACCGATTCGCACACACTGCAAATGATGAAGAAGCCGGAAAACGGCAACTTCGAGAGCTTCGCACACGAGTTTACCAAGGCGTCGCGTGAAGCGGGCAAGCCGAAACAGTTTCTCGTGCCGTACTACATTTCGAGCCATCCCGGCTCGGATTTGCACGCGATGATCGACCTGGCGATCTTCCTGAAGCGCAACGGCTACCGCCCCGATCAGGTGCAAGACTTCATCCCGGCGCCGTTCGACGTGGCGACGTGCATGTACTACACCGGCATCGACCCTTTCAGCAAGCAAGAGGTCTACGTCGCCCGCAATCTGCGCGACCGCAAGCTGCAACGGGCGCTGCTGCAATTCTTCAAGCCGGATAATTACTTCGAGGTGCGCAAGGCGCTGGAGCAGGCCGGCCGCGCTGATCTGATCGGCGGCGGCTGCGATGCGCTGATCCCCGCGCATCCGCCGAAGGAGGCGCTTAAGGCACGGCAGGAACATGCCAACACGGCGGTGCACGGCGACCATTATCATTCGGTAGCGAACCCGGCGAAGAGTGAACCGGCCGGCGAGCGCGGCCTGGCAAACAAGGGCTACCGACCTGGGCGGAAGGGTGCGCGGCGTCAGCAGGGAAAGAAGAAGGGCCTTGGGAATGCGTGACGCTACCCGCGAATATCTGGTCAAGGTCGGGAATCTCAAGGGACTGCTCAACGAGCGGGCGCGGGGCGGCGCGCCGTTGGAGCAGGAGTATTCCCGGCTACGGGCCGAGCTGGTTGCAATTCCCGTGATCCGCGACGCGCTGCCGAACTTCGTGCTGACTTGCCGAACGATCCAGGAATTTTGGCAGTTCATTAAACCGAAGTATCCGACGTATAACGAGAGGTCGGAGTTCATCCAGCAGGAGTTTGAGCCGATCCTTTCATGGCTCGAAGGACGCTCGACGGCGCCGGTAAAAGGCAACCCAACAGGCAGGGCGACGGAAATGATCAAGGTGCTGCTGCTATCCGCGAACCCAGTCAATTCGCCCTTGGGTATCGACGAGGAGTTCCGGGCTATCGATCAGAAGATCCGAAGCTCGGACCATCGCGATCAAGTCGATCTCATCAAGCACGGCGCTGTTCGGCTGGCAGACCTTCCCGGCCTACTCATGCGCCACAAGCCACACATTGTCCACTTCAGCGGACACGGGGCCTCGACCGGCATCGCACTGGCGGCGTCTGATGGGACCGGCCGTTTCGTGCCACCGGACGCGCTCGCCAGCATCTTTCGGGCGCTGAAAGACAACGTCCGAGTCGTCCTTCTTAACGCGTGCGATTCGACCGCACAGGCGGAAGCAATCGTGAGCGAGATTGACTGCGCCGTGGGAATGAGCGACGAGATCTCTGACGCTGCGGCCATCGCCTTTGCCGCCGCCTTCTACGAGGCGCTGGCTTACGGCCGATCCGTTCAAACTGCTTTCGACC
>JBBRGE010000411.1:0-1544 GCA_038241045.1 Hyphomicrobiales bacterium
AATGGTGCCGGTGAATTGCGGTTCGTCGCGATTGCTGTGAAGTAAGCGAGACTAGGTCGTCATGAACTCTGATCGCTTGTAGCCCTGCGCGTAAAGAAGCGCGGTGAGATCGCCATGATCGATCCGCGCCGCCGCTGCGGCAGCAACTGCGGGCTTGGCGTGATAGGCGACGCCTAATCCTGCTTTCTGAATCATCGAAAGATCGTTCGCGCCGTCGCCCACCACGAGCGTGTCGAGATTGTCGAAATCGAACGCCTCGCGCAGATCGAACAGCGCTTTCAGTTTGGCTTCGCGCCCGAGAATTGGCTCGGCGACTTCTCCGGTCAGTTGACCACCCGCGACGATCAGTTCATTCGCGCGGTTTTCCTGAAATCCGATCATCTCCGCGACAGCATTCGTGAACAGCGTGAAACCGCCCGAAACCAGACAAGTGTAGCCGCCATGTGCGCGCATCGTGCGAACGAGTTCGACGGCGCCCGGCGTCAGCGTAATCCGACTTTTGAGGACGTCATCGACGACCGACACCGCCAATCCCTTGAGAAGTGCAACGCGCTCCCGCAAGGCGGGTTCGAACTCGATCTCGCCGCGCATCGCGCGTTCCGTGATGGCGGCGACATGAGACTTGAGGCCGGCGAAATCCGCCAACTCGTCGATGCATTCCTGACCGATCATCGTGGAGTCCATGTCGGCGAGCAGCAGTTTCTTGCGGCGGTCGAGCAGGGGCTGCACGACGACATCGACGCGAAGGTTTTTTAGAGCGTCGCGCAGCACCTGGGAAATTGTGCGGATGTCTTCGTTACTGCTAAACCTGATATCGGCGGCGACGCCCTCGAACAGCCATTCGACTTTTTCCGGCGAAGGCAACGCGGATTGCGCGGCGTCAATTGCCGTGCTGTCAAGCTCGGGTTCGGCGGGATTGCAGATCAGCGTGGCGACGAGAGACATTGCAACAAAAGACCTGCGTGTTCGATCGGATGGGTGAATTGCAGAATACAGGCGACAGGATCAAGGCGGTGCTTATCGCAGGGCCGACGGCCAGCGGCAAGTCAGCGCTTGCGCTTGCGCTAGCTGAGGCAACTGGCGGAGTCGTTATCAATACCGATTCCATGCAGGTCTATCGCGATCTGCGCATCGTCACAGCACGGCCGACGCCTGACGAGGAGGCGCGCGCGCCGCATCGGCTTTATGGCACTTGCGATGCTGCGGCGAATTTTTCGGCGGGCGCATGGGTTGCCGACGCGGAAAAAATTTTGAACGAAGCTCGCGTTGAAAATCGCTTGCCGATCTTCACTGGCGGCTCTGGCTTCTATTTTAAAGCACTGACGCGTGGTTTGTCTGCGGTGCCGCCAATTCCGCCCGATATACGTGAAAGCATTCGCATGCGGCTTGAACGCGACGGCGTCGAAATCCTGCACGCTGAACTTGCCAAACGCGATCCTTTATCCGCCGAAAAGCTCAAGCCTCGCGACCGATCGCGCATCGCGCGTGCGCTCGAAGTGTTCGAGGCTACCGGGCGCCCGCTATCCGATTGGCATCGGGACGGT
>JBBRGE010000412.1:0-1530 GCA_038241045.1 Hyphomicrobiales bacterium
GTTCGTATCCCGGAGCCGAAGGGACTTTTGTGCACCCGTTCGACGATCATAATTTCATTGTTGGCCACGCCACCATGGGCTTGGAGATTCTCGAGGACGCGCCCGACACCGTCGCAGTAATCGCAGGCATCGGCGGCGGCGGGCTCATCACAGGTGTAGGCAGTGCGATCAAGCTACTCAATCCCGACATTAGGATCTGGGGTGCCGAACCAGAGACAGCTGCTCCCGCTGCGCTGTCGTTCCAGATGGGGTCACCGCAAGAGTTCACCGAATGGAAACCGTCGTTCGTCGACGGCGCGGGCGGCCGGAGCGTGTTCCCGCGCATGTGGCAGCGGATGCAACCGCTGGTGGATGGCACCATCGTGGTCAGCCTGGAAGAAACCAGGAACGCGATGCGGTTGATGGCGGAAAAGGCGCGCATCATCTCGGAAGGCGCAGGGGCCCTGCCGCTCGCCGCCGCACTGACAGGGAAAGCCGGCAACGGCCCGATCGTCGCAATCGTCTCCGGCGGCAATATCGATCTGAAGAAGTTCTCCGAATTGATTGCGCCGTCAACGGCTTGATCCGAGTGACGCGCATAGCGAACCTGTTCGTTCCACCGACAAATTCCGATGAACCCGGACGAACAGCTCATTCGAGATCTCATCGCACGCTGGCGCAGCGCCAGCGCTACCGGCGATGTTGAAACCGTCCTTGGTCTCATGACGCAAGACGTGATCTTCCTGGTGCGGCTTCGTGCATCGAGAAAATCACGGCGCAAACAAATCGGAGATAACTGACCATGTTGCGTTTTTCATTTTGCATTTTGCTGATATGCGCGATCCTTCCAATGGCGAATGCCAATGCGGGCCGGGCATCATCGACCACGACCGTGGTCCTGGTGCGGCATGCCGAGAAAGCCGACGACGGCAGCAAGGATCCGCCGTTGAGCGAGTCGGGAATTGCCCACGCCAGGAAGCTCGCGGATGTGTTGGCGGATGCTGGCATCAGCGCGATTTTCTCCAGCTCGTACCGGCGTACCCGCGACACCGCAGCGGCGCTCGCGCAACGGCTCGGTGTGCCGGTGCAGTCCTACGATGCGGCGCAGGATGCCAAGGCGTTTGCCGCCAATCTGTTGCGTCGGTATCGCGGCCGCAGCCTGCTCGTGGTCGGGCACAGCAACACGATTCCGGCGCTGGTGACTGCACTATCGGGCAAACCGACAGCGCCGATCGCCGAGGATGAGTTCGATCGGCTGTATGTGGTCACGCTGGATGCGATCGGAAATGCCCGGGTGTTCGTGGCACGTTATTGACAGGGGCTGCTGGCTGCATTCATGCCGGAGCGAGGAAGAAAAGTTCGCCAAACCCGGCCGAACCATCGCATGAGCATCCTCGTTCGACAGCGTCACCACGAGCCGGTATCTTCCATTCTAGCTTCGCTGCGGAATCCTTCTATGTTCAAGATGATGCGCTTGCACCTGTTGCCGCTGGCAATGCTGTTGGCAATCGCGAATGCCCCCGCCGCGCCTCCAGCAAGCGACCAGGCAAG
>JBBRGE010000413.1:0-1502 GCA_038241045.1 Hyphomicrobiales bacterium
GTACCAGGTCGGCACCGCGTGCGGCGCGCCGCCCGGCGCCGTCACCGCCACTACCGCGACGTTGGGTTTCTTGAGCAGCTTCTCGATGTCCTTCTTTTTCATCGGCATGCGGATGAGGCCTCCATCGGACCGAAATGTTTCGGCGTTAGCGGCCCTTGAATTCGGGCTTGCGTTTTTCGCGAAAGGCGCGCGTGCCTTCTCTCACGTCCTCGGACCCATTGGTGATCATCACGTTGAGCGCCGCATCCTCGAGCGCGTTCTCCAGCGTCATCTCGCGCTGCTTGTACATCATCCGCTTTGCGAGCCGTATCGCCAGCGGCGGACCATCCGCGAGCTGGCGCGCAAAGTCGCTCACCCGCGCCTCGAGTTCCGCGTGCGGCACCACTTCCGTCACCAACCCCAGCTCTAGCGCCGTCTTCGCGTCGTACACTTCCGACAGCAGCGTCATCTTGAGCGCGCGATCGAGCCCCATGAAACGCGGAAACAGGTAGGCGCCGCCTTCATCGCACAGCAGCGCGAACTTAAGCGCCGTATCGCCGAGCCGCGCCTGGTCCGACGCGATCCTGAAATCGCACGACAGCGCCAGCGTCAATCCGCCCGCCACCGCCGCGCCGTTGATCGCCGCGATCACCGGCTTGTCGAAGCGATGCAGCGACAGCACGATCTGATGAAACCCTTCGCGCATCTCGAGCATGTGCCCCATCGGATGCCCATGAAATCGCGACCTGCTGTCAGGCGCGCCGCTGATATCGCCGCCGGCGCAAAACGCGCGCCCCGTCCCCGTAATGATCAGCGCGCGCACGTCGTCCGATTGCCGCGCCAGATCGATCGCCGCGACCATCTCCCTGATTATCGTCTCGTTGTAACCGTTCATCCGTTCCGGCCGATTGATCGTGATTTTCGCGACGCCGTCGCGCGCCCCGTAAAGAATCGTGCTGAAGTCCATCTTCCGATCTCCAATTTCTCTTTCGATTTATCAGCGAAATCTGCGCAATCTGCGGTTTCTCTTCTTTCTATTCCTAATGTCCCTTGAACACCGGATTGCGCTTTTCCAAAAACGCCTTCACCGCCTCGCGATGGTCCTCAGTCCGCCCCGTCATCGTCTGCCCCCACGCTTCGCGATCGAGCAGTTCCTTGAACTCGTGCGTGATTGCCGCGTTCAGATTCGCCTTCATGTACGAGTACGCAATCGTCGGCCCATTGGCGATCCTCGACGCCAGCGCGTGAACTTCGTCGCGAAACGACGCCGCCGAAAAAACGCGGTTCGCCAGTCCCAACTTGAGCGCCTCGTCGGCGCTTATCATGTCGCCCAGAAAATACAGTTCGCGCGCCTTGGCCGATCCCACCAGCCGGGTTAGCGACCAGGTGCCGCCGTAGTCGCCCGAAAAGCCCACCTTCGCGAACGCCGTGCCGAAGCGCGCCGCGTCCGACGCGATCCTGATATCGCACGCCATCGCCACGCTCAGTCCCGCTCCCGCCGCCGGCCCGTTGACCGCCGCGAT